>CALLPS010000140.1 GCA_938015355.1 uncultured Pleurocapsa sp. | reverse complement strand
TAACAATGACGATATTATTGTAAATATTTTAGAATTTTATAATATATCTAAATTATAGTTAATTATGAAAAGCATTAATATTTTAATTGTTGAAGATGAGTTGTTGATTGCTGAAAATTTAGCAATACAACTAAAAAAGTTAAAATATAATGTGATAGATATTGTCTCTTCTGGGAAAGCTGCAATTGAAAAAGTCGAGTTACATGAGCCAGACTTAATCTTGATGGATATTGCGATTAAAGGAAAGCTCGATGGTATCGAAACAGCAGCAATAATTCAAGAAAATCATCAGATTGCAATTATCTTTTTAACAGCATATGCTGATGATAAAACTCTAGAAAGGGCATCCTTAACTGGGTGCTATGGGTATATTCTTAAACCATTTAAGGATCGAGAATTGCACGCCACAATTAAAATGGCGTTAAAAAAACATCAACAGCAACTAGTAGTTGAAAAATCTCTGGATGAAGTTACTGATCTTTTAAGAGAATATCAAATAGAAAAAAGTCATATTTATGAAGACAGCCTGACTAAACTTCCCACCCGATTAATGTTAAGAGAGCTATTTGGTTATTTATCATCAGAATTAGAAAATTTAGCATCTCCAGATAACATCCAAGGCTCATCGAGTAGTAGTAAAAAACTAATGTCGGTTATTTTCATTAAATTAGATCGCTTCGAGCGAATATTGGCTTCCCTAGGTAATGAAAAGAGTGATGTATTAATCAAAGGATTAACTCAACGCCTGACAGAACATATTACTAGTTACAGTCATGAAGGCGTTCTAATCAGGTTGGAATATGATGAATTTTGCATTTTATTATCAGGATTAGAGCAGAGACAGATCGCCTCAGATTTTGTTAAATTAGCGATGGATAAACTGCGGCAACCTTTGACTACAAGTGGAGAAAATAGTGGAGAAAATATTTTTCTGACTGCTAGTATGGGCATTTCCTTTTATCCTTTTGACAATATTGAAATAGACCATCTTCTTGGGCAAGCAAAACAAGCTATGGTTTATGCTCAAGAACAAGGTGGGAACAAATATAAACTATATACATCGGCATTCCGCATTATTACCTCCAGTAACTCTAATGATTTATCTTTAGAAGCTGCTCTACATCAAGCTGTAGGACAAAATAAACTGGAGCTTTATTATCAACCAAAAGTTAATCTAATCACTGGTAAAATTCATAGCGCAGAGGCTTTGATACGTTGGGATCATCCTCAGTTAGGGTTAATATCTCCTCATAAAATTCTCCCTTTAGCGGAAGCTTGTGGGTTGATGGACAAAATTGGAGACTGGGTTCTGGAAACAGCTTGTAAGCAGACCCAAATTTGGCATCAGGTTGGATTTAATTTGAGAATTGCTGTTAATTTGTCTGGTCATCAATTTAAACAATCTAATTTATTTCATAAACTGACTCAATTACTATTTGAATTTAATTTAGATGCTAAGTCTCTTGAATTAGAGTTGACAGAACAGATATTAGTTGAAAATGTTCAAAGTAATATTCAAAAGCTAAATTTAATCAAAAAATTAGGTATTAAGATTACTCTCGATGATTTTGGCACTGGCTATTCTTCTCTTGGTTACCTACATCAATTTCCCTTTGATATTTTAAAGATTGATCGCTGTTTTATTACTAATATTAATCAAAATCCAAAAAATGCTGTTATTACTAAATCTGTTATTGAGATGGCTCATCAATTAGGCTTAAAAGTTGTCGGAGAAGGAGTGGAAACTCAAGCAGAATTAGATTTTCTAGTAAAACATCAATGTGATGAAATACAGGGTTATTTCTTTGCTCGTCCTTTGCCTATAAGGGATTTTGAAAAGCTTCTTATGATGGATAAATGTTTCATCACGGTAGCACCTCAACTTTCTCAGGCTCATCAATATTGAAAATCTGACCAATGAAACTGATACATGCAGCGCAACCTTGATGAGGTATAAATGGTTCAAGAAGATACAGATAGGGACTTATCAACGATACGCTCAAGAGATTTTTCTGCTCTTGATATCTTCCAGAGATCGCCAATACCTCAAGCTCTTTGTCGGCTTGATGGAACAATTGTTGAGCTAAATCTGGCTTATGCAACAATCTTGAATCAGTCCATTGAAACCGCCTTGGATTCTAATATTAGTCATTTTATTGCCAGTAATTATTGGAATCGAGAACAAGCTCTTTGGAATACTCTAAGTCATCAAACAAGTCATCAAGCACAAGCAATTAATTACCAGACGACCTATATTCTGGAGAACAATCAACTTAATAATCTTGATATTTCAGCAATTAGTATAAGAACAAAGCAGGAAAATTTGATCTTATTAACTGTCAACAATATTGATCATCATAAAACTAATTTAGTCAATAGTTGCACTATTAAATCTGCTCAATCTCCACAACATTTGAGAAGACATGCTGTTTTTGCTAACTTTGCTAATTTTGCGATCGAATCTCTCTCAACGATGATTTTCTATTTAAACTCTCAAGGTAAAATTTTATATGCTAATGCCGCTGCATGTAAAAGATCTGGCTATAGTTTGTCAGAAATATATTTATTGTCAGTATTTGATATCGATGCGACTTTTTCTTTTGATACTCAAACTGAAGCTTGGGCAAAACATTGGCAAGATCTCAAACTATGTCAAAGTATTCTAATTGAATCTCGTCATCGGACAAAACAAGGAGAAGTTTTTCCTGTAGAAATAATAGCAAATTATGTGAAATTTGAACAAGAAGAATATAACTTTGTCCAAGTTAGGGATATTAGTAGTCGGGTTCAAGCTGAAACAATACTTAAAACACAAATAGAGCGAGAAACTCTACAAACTAGTGAACTAAATAAAAAGAATAAACAGTTAAAGCAAGAAATATCAGAACGTCTAGCAATAGAAGAACAGCTACGTTACTCACAAGAATTATTGCAAAATCTTAATGAGGAATTAGAAAGAAGAGTCAAAGAAAGAACTTTTAAACTAATAGAATCTCAGCAATTACTACAGCTAGTAATTGATGCAGTACCTCAATGTATCTTTTGGAAAGATAAAAATTTGGTTTATTCAGGGTGTAATCTAAAATTTGCTGAGTTAGTTGGCTTTGAGACTCCAGAAGAAATTTATGGCAAAACTGATTTTGATCTCATGTGGAGCAATAGTAATGCCTATTTATTACTCAGAAGTGACCATATAGTCATGGACTTAGATTTCCCTGAATTAATGACTCTTGAACCTCAAATTTTAACGTTAGGATCAGAAATTTGGCTGGAATCACATAAGGTTCCTCTGTATGATCTCAGCGGCGATACGATTGGAATTTTAGGTACTTTTCAAGATATAACTAAGCACAAACAAGCCGAAAAATCTCTGAAAAAACTTAATTTAAAATTGCAACAAGCAATTATTAAAGCAGACGCAGCCAACCAAGCAAAAAGTGATTTCTTGGCTAACATGAGTCATGAATTACGGACTCCTTTGAATGGCGTTTTAGGTTATGCTCAAATTTTACTGTGTAATTCTTCGGCAACGGACAAGGAAAAGAAAATCTTTCGTACAATCGAGCAATGTGGTTCCCATCTCCTCACTTTAATCAATGATATTCTCGATTTATCCAAAATTGAAGCGGGCAAAATGGAACTGCTACTGAGTGATTTCCATCTGGCTAAATTTCTCAGCAACATTGTGGAAATGTGTCGCATTAGCGCGGAGAAAAAGCATATTGCCTTTAATTTTAACTTGCCTAAAACTATTCCCGAAGTAGTTAGTGGAGACGAAAAGCGATTGCGTCAGATTCTAATTAATCTACTAGGAAACGCCATCAAGTTTACCTATCAAGGGGAAGTTGCTTTAAACGTTACAGAAGTTTTTCATACTACTAAAATTGCAGATTCTAGTCGCTCCACAATTAAGCTTCGCTTTGAAGTTACTGATACGGGCATTGGGATCGAAGCACAACAACTCCAGTCAATTTTTCAGGCTTTTGAGCAAGTTGGAGATCGCAATAGCCAAGCCGAAGGTACAGGTTTAGGTTTAGCCATCAGTAGACAATTACTGGAATTAATGGATAGTCAACTTCATGTATCTAGCAAACTAAATGTTGGTTCAACTTTCTGGTTTGAATTATCTCTTTCCGTATTGTCCCAGGGTCATATTGAATTGCAGCCAGAGACAAATTTAGAAGCTAAACTGCTAACTCACAAACAACCAAGTCTTTCCGTTGCTTTAATTTCTCCGCCGCCAGAAGAAATTGCAACACTATATGAATTAGCTTTGCTGGGCAATATGAAAAAAATCCGCCAAAGAGCCCAATACCTTAAGTCATTAGATCAAAAATATGCTCCTCTAGGGGACAAACTTGAAGAATTAGCCCAAGGTTTTCAAGAAAAAGCGATCGTTAATTTAATTAAGCAATATTTACCTTAACCAACATAATACTAAATTACTAAATATGATTAAAAATCCCTTAATTACCATTACTAGCCTGATGGCAGCGCTATTTACCGTAGCAGCCTGTAGTCCTGAAATTCCTCCTTCCCTCAGCCAAATTCCTCAACCAAGCACAGCTTCTAATCCTGGCAAAACTATTGTGTTGGGAGATATTTCCGATAATCCCCGTAAAAAAATCAGAAAATTTCAACCTTTAGCCGATTATCTGAGTGCTAATTTAAGTCAGTTTGATAGTGGCAAGGTAAAAGTAGCTCCCGATATGGAAACTATGATTTCCTGGTTGAAGTCTGGAGAAGTAGATATCTATATTGATAGTCCATATCCAGCAATGATGGCAATTAATCAGGCTGATGCCAAGCCCATTTTGCGTCGTTGGAAAAAAGGTAGGGCTGAATATTACTCGCTAATCTTCACAATGAGCGATCGCCAGATTACTACTCTTGAGGATTTAAAGGGAAAAACCATTGCTTTTGATCATCCAGCATCCACTACAGGCTATATGCTTCCTGTGACTGAACTTTTAAAATTAGGAATCACATCACAAGAAGTCAGGTCAACAAATAGTTCAGTGGGTGAAAATGTCGTAGGCTATGTTTTTAGCTATGAAGATGAAAATAGTATTGAATGGCTTTTAAGTGGCAAAGTAGAAGCGGTAGCCCTCGACAATCATTCTTATGACAAACTGCCCTCAGAAATCAAGGCAAAAACTGTCATTTTGGCAGAAACCGAACCAATAGCCCGCAACTTGGTGTTAGTCAGCAATGATATGTCTGACGAGGAGACAAAAGATATCTCGGCAACTCTACTAGAAATGGATCAGGCAGCACCAGGAAAGGCTGTTTTAGAGCAATTTGGTCGGACAACTAAATTTGATAATTTTCCTGTTGAAGAGGATTTAGTCAGAATTCAAAAACTTTATCAACAAGTGCAAAAGTAATGAAGTGGAATCGGAAATTCAAACAGGAATTACAAATATCCTTGGGAGCAAAAGTCTCCTTCGCCATGACTAGTTTGGTTTTGTTCTCGATTGTGATTACGACGACTGTTTCCCTCTATCGCAATCAAAAAATCTTCCGCCAAAAACTAGAACAAGAAGCCCAAGTTTTATTAACTACTCTTACGATTTCCACCGCAGATTCATTTTATTTTGGCAATGTGGAGCTAGTCAAAGACATTATTGAAGAATTAAGTATCCAGGAAAAAATACTTGGCAGTCGTGCTTATCAACAACAGGGGCGAATTATTGCTAATACAGAGAATCACTCCTCACATGAGTTTAACTTAGTAGCAGATCCTTGGGGAGTAAAAATTTTACAGAGTCAGAATATAATTTTTGCTTGGCAGGCAGATCGTCTGGTGGCAGGAAAATCAGTCATGGTGGGAAAAGAAGTTTTGGGGGCGATTACGGTTGAATTATCCACTGCTTCTCTGGAACAACGATTAGCTACCGAACGAAATCAGAGCTTGCTGTTAGGGCTAATCATTGCTCTGGTTACCAGCATCATTGCATTCTATTGGAGTCGCTCTGTTACCGAACCTCTGAAGCAAATGATTACCGCCACTCAATATATGGCTTCTGGTGGCTTAGATCATCAGATTATCGTCAATAGTAATGATGAACTTGCTGTTTTAGCTAAAACTTTCAACTTTATGACTGCTGAGTTGAGTAAAACGGTTCAGAATCTGGAATTTCGGGCAGATGCCTTAAATCGGAGTGAAATATTGGCCTCCAATAAAGCTTTAGAGTTGAGAAAGACATTAAATCAGCTTGAACAAGCAAAAGCGATCGCCGAGCGAGCCAATAAAGCCAAAAGCGTCTTCCTCTCCAATATGAGTCATGAATTGCGTACCCCCTTAAACGGTATTTTAGGTTACGCGCAAATTCTCAAACGCGATCGCAATTTAACCCAGAAACAAAGAAATGGTCTCAAAATTATCTATGAAAGTGGTAATCATCTGCTGACTCTAATCAACGATATTCTCGATCTGTCTAGAATCGAAGCTCGTAGACTAGAACTTTACCCGACAAAGCTGCACTGTCAAAGTTTTTTCGCTGGCATTGGTGATATTATTTGTCTCCAAGCATTAGACAAAGACATACTATTTGAATGCATATTATCTCAAGATTTACCAGATGGGATTGAAGCCGATGGGAAGAGATTAAGACAGGTATTACTCAATCTTTTAGGGAATGCGATCAAGTTTACTGACCATGGTCGAGTGACGCTAAAAGTTAATCCCATTGAATCTAAAGCTAATAAAAATGGCTCTCATCAAACTTTAAGAGTTGAGGTAATTGATACAGGAGTAGGTATTAGTCCCCAGCAATTAAGACAGATTTTTCAACCTTTTGAACAGGTGGGAGATATCAGAAAAAGAGAGGCTGGCACTGGTCTAGGTTTAGCAATTACTATGAAATTAGTTACTCTAATGGGTGGTCAGATTGGGGTGACGAGTAAAGTAGATCAGGGTTCAACTTTCTGGTTTGACGTGACTTTTCCTCTAGTTAAAAATGCGATCGCTACACACCAACTAGAGCCAGAAAAACAGATCATTGGTTATGTTGGTCAAAGACAAAAAATCCTGGTGGTAGATGACAAGCAAGAAAATCGTTCCGTCATCCTCAATATGCTACAACCTTTAGGATTTGAAGTTACTTTAGGGTCAGATGGTCAGCAAGAAATAGATTTAGCCCAGGAAATTAAACCAGATTGTATTTTGACCGATCTGGTGATGCCTGTTAAGAGTGGATTTGAAGCAGTTAAAGAGATTAGACAAATTCCAGCAATCCAAGATGTAATTATCATTGCTATTTCAGCAAGTGTCTTAGATGCTGATCGGCATCATAGTTTAGTGGTAGGTTGCGAAGCTTTTTTACCTAAACCTGTAAGAGAAACTCAATTACTCGCCCTATTGCAAGAATATCTTAAGTTAGAGTGGATTTACGAATCCATTGAGACATTGACCGTTAATCATCCAGGGATGGTAACTCAGATCTCGGAAGAGTTAGTGGCACCTCCCCCCGCGGAATTAGAAATTCTTTACGAATTAGCAATGCTCGGCAGTATGAAAAAAATCCGTGAACAAGCTAACCATTTAGAAGCATTAGATGAAATATATGTTCCCTTGGCAAATCAATTACGATATTTAGCCCAAGGTTTTAAAGAAAAAGAGATTGTCAATTTAATCGAAAAATTTTTATCAGTTAAATAACTGACTTAAGTAAACCAAACAAAGTATTTTTATCAGGGTTAATACGATGAATATGATTTTGACTACTAGCGGATTTAATTTTCAATTTGATCTTAAAAATCATAATATTTTAATCGTTGATGATAATCCCACAAATTTATCAGTAATTGTTGATTATCTTGAAGACTCTGGATTAAATATTCTTGTTTCTCAGGATGGAGAAAGCAGTTTAAAACGAGCAAAATATGCTAAACCTGGTATTATTTTGCTGGATGTTTTAATGCCAGGAATTGATGGCTATGAAACTTGTCGCCGCCTCAAAAGTGATCCAGAAACCCAAGATATTCCGATTATTTTCATGACTGCTTTATCTAGTACCGATGATAAGGTTAAAGGATTTGAGGCAGGAGCAGTAGATTACGTAACCAAGCCGATTCAACCCGCTGAAGTATTAGCTAGAATCCAGCTTCATTTGCAATTACGTTTTATGACTCGGACACTATGCAGACAAAATGAAGTTCTTACCGTAGAAATAGAACAGCGCAAAGCAGTACAAACTAGATTACGTACAAGTAACTTAAAACTAGAACAAGAAGCACAAGAGCGTATTTCAGCACAACAAGCTCTTAAACAACTGAATCTTGAACTGGAAGCACGAGTAGCCAAACGGACAACTCTCTTAGCCCAAAGCAATCATCAATTACAGCAAGAAATTGTTGAACGGAAACAGGCAGAAACTAAGCTCAAAAATTCTTTAATGGAAAAAGAAGTCTTACTTAAAGAAATTTATCATCGAGTTAAAAATAACTTGTTAGTAGTTTCTAGCCTTTTAGAAATTCAATGTAGCTCGATTGAAGATTCGGAGATGATTAAAATCTTAAAGAATAGCCAGGCGCGAATTCATTCCATGGCGTTAGTCCATGAGCAACTTTACCGTTCAGACAACCTTAAAAAAATTGATATAAGTCTCTATATAAAAGCTCTATTAGATAAAATATCTACTTCCCATATCAACTCAGAACAAAAAATTAATTTGATAGTTAATGCCCAAGAAATCAACCTCAATATTGAAACAGTAAACTCCTGCGGCTTGATTATTAATGAACTGGTTACCAACGCTTTAGAACATGCTTTTCCAGAGCAACAGCAAGGTAATATTTGGTTAAATCTAGAGTATAATTCCGACTCTGAAATTGCGTTGACGATTAAAGATGATGGGAGGGGGATGCCCTCCAACTTTGATTTTGATGAAGCCGAGTCTTTGGGCTTGCGACTGGTTAAAATTTTGACGAGACAACTAGAAGGCAAACTAGAGCTAGATCTTAGCCAGGGTACTTGCTTTAAAATTACTTTTGCCGAATTAGATTATTGCGATCGCCTATAATCTAAATTAAACCTAGATCTATTTAGCTTCTGGTGTGCGATTGAGAGCTGATATTAGTGCTTGTTGCCCTGTAGTTTGGTATACCTGAGTTAAATATTGCTCTACAGCTTCGGCATCGGCGGGAGAGAGGGGGATTTCGCCTAAAATGTTTAAAACTGTTTTTTGCTCCATGGGAGGCACGATCGCCACTAAACTAGACTCTAAAGGATCATTATATTGCCAAAAGCCTTTTGGTTCTACAGCGGAATCATCGGTACTGACGATTGTTAGGTGAGTTGTTTTGGCTGGTTGAACGGTGATGGGAGTAGTTTTGGCTTTCTGACTACGAATTTGTCTTAATCGCTCGATAATTTGATTTTTAGTTCGTCCCCTTAACTGAAAAATGATGAAAGGATCTTCACTAAAGCGATCGCCCAACTGATAATATACCGCCGCAATATGTTTACAAGGATTAGCCTTGTCAGGACAGTTACAACGCGATCGCACTTCGTTGAGAGTGAAGGGAAATAAACTTAGTCCACTAGCAGTAAATACGGCTTCGATCGTTTCTGGTAATTCTCCTGCTAGTAATTGAGCCGAAAAAATTGCCTTTTCCGACATTTTGGTAATGACAAAATTCCAATCTTCATTGCTAAAAGAATCTAAGGACAAGGACACACGATATGGTTGATCATCACTCCCTTGCACCGTTGCTTTGGCTTTAGAGTTAGCAAACTCAATGCTGAGAACATTACCCTCTCTAGCATAGCTGCGCCCCCTTTCTAGGCGTTTTTTAAAGCGATAGGAGTTAAGTAGATCTAACCATCGCTCTACCCACCATTCTTGTTTTTGTACTTCAAAG
Source organism: uncultured Pleurocapsa sp. (assembly GCA_938015355.1). Classification (GTDB taxonomy): domain Bacteria; phylum Cyanobacteriota; class Cyanobacteriia; order Cyanobacteriales; family Xenococcaceae; genus Waterburya. Next base: position 1,295 of record CALLPS010000140.1, on the reverse strand, counting down.
TTGGTCATTATTTTAATAGCTTTAAGCTTTAAGCTCTAAGCTTTATTTTGTTCAATTATCTTATTATTCTTGGGGCGTTATGTCACTGGAAACATTATGTTTCCCTAAGATATATTAAAATTCTGTTCAGCAATAGGTAATATTACAATGATCGATCCTGCTACTATAACCGCTACCGCAACTGCGATCGCTGTTGTTATCTTCAATAAAGCGATCGAAAAAGGCGGAGAAGACTTAGGAGAAGCTGTTTTTAACAAAGTTAGTCAAATTGTTAGTACAGTCCGAGATAAGTTTAGAGGTATTGGTATGGAAGGGGTTTTAACTCAAGCTCAAGAAAATCCCACCGAACCAAACCAGCAATTTTTTCAGCAAGCATTAGAAATGCAGATGACTAATGATGATGATTTTGCTGTTCAGCTCAAAGCCTTGATTGATGAAATCAAATCCGACGAAAAGGCAAGTACTACATTCTTCAAAGGGATGAATATCAAAGGTAGTGCTGAATTAGGCGATCTTGAGATGGAATCAACTGAAGGCAATATGGAGGCTGTGGTTGATGCTGAAATTGGGGGAGATTTTAAAATGGGTAATATCTCCATGAAAAATAATAATGGTTAGAGTAATTTAGATTTGCGATCGCCTTATGACTTCCAAACCAATTGACCAAAATCAAATAATTGCCGAAATAAATCTAATTCCAGAGGATAAACGTTTGGAGTTATACGAGTTAATTCATCAATTTAGAATGGGTTTAAATCAACCAAAGCATAACCAAAATGAAATTATGCAGTTTGTAGGTAGTTGGTTAGATATTAGATATACCTGAAGAGGATTTCAGCGATTTATATGAAGAAATGGAACAACGTGGATTCAACGTTAAAAACATTTCGGTAAAATCGAAATATTACAATTGAAAGATTGGACGTTATAACAATTTCATATCAAGCTAAAAAGCAATAAATATGAGTGATTCTCAAAATCCACAACAGCCTTTTCAAAGTCTTTTCAATAACTTTTCTGTTGGGCGCGATTTCAAGGCAAGAGATATTACTCAGATTTTTATTCAATTTGGGAACTTAGACCAAATTCCCAAACCACAAGGAATCCCCCAGAATATTATCTCCAGCAGTACAGATAAATTTGTCGGACGGGAAAGAGATTTAGAAAACCTCAATCAACAGCTTCAACGCAATAATCAAGTAGTGATTGCTGCGGTTGAAGGAATGGGAGGAGTTGGCAAAACCGAACTAGCTATCCAATACTCCTTACTCAATTTACAGTTAGAAAACTATCCA
>CALLPS010000139.1 GCA_938015355.1 uncultured Pleurocapsa sp. | reverse complement strand
ATGGCAGAATCTGATAGTTGTCTGCATCCAAATTGTATTCTTTGTATCTTGTATTAGTTATTTGAACAGAAATAAAAAAGAAGACGAAAGCACTTTAATTTAATTCTGTTCAAACAATTCCTGATTAAACAAACAATTTTAAAATCCTATAATTATGCGTTTTATACTCTCATTTTTATTTTTCGCAATCTGCCTTAATGGAATAAATGCACAAGGCATTGAATTTTTTAAAGGGACTTGGGAAGAAGCTTTAGCAGAAGCGAAAAAACAAGATAAAATCCTTTTTGTAGATGCTTATGCCAAATGGTGTGGACCTTGTGCGATCGCATCTCCCTGGACAATATGTTCGATTTGATAACCGTGAGAGGTTATTTGAATCTGAGCAACATTAGTGCTGCCAAAGAGATTGTGTAAGTTGCCCATAATTTCTTGATAAGCCCCAACGAGAAACATGCCCAGATAATAGGATTGCTGATCCTTGAGGGGATGTAACTCCAATACTTGTTTAACATCTTGGCGATCTATAAAGCGATCGACTCTACCATCACTATCGCAGGTAAGGTCAACGAGAATACCTTTAGCGGTTGGTTTTTTATCAAGGCGATGAATCGGCATAATGGGAAATAATTGTTGAATCGCCCAAGAGTCGGGGACAGATTTGAAAATAGAGAGATTGGCATAGTAAATTGATGCCATGTTTGTCGCCAAATCCGCTAAATCTTCTGGTACATCGTCTTTATTTTGAATAATAAGAGCAATTTTGTGACAGCAAGCCCAATAAAGTTGTTCGGCACGAGAACGTTCTCTTAAACTCAAATAACCTGAATTGAATAAACTAAGAGCTTTTTCTTTAAGCTGAATTGCATCGTGATAGGTTTCTTGATAGTTTGTTTCGTTAATTGACTGATAAGTTTCCCAGAAATTAGTCAAGACTGGAAGTTTTTCTGGGGCGATCAAGGTGGGTAGATCATAATCGATATCGTTAGTATCTAAAACATCAAAAATTAGTACCGACTGATGGGCGATAATGGCTCTGCCGCTCTCGCTAACTAAGATAGGTGCATTAACTTGACCTCGATCGCAACCATCTTTGACTTGGGTCACGATATCATTAGCATAGTCCTGCATGCTGTAGTTTTTAGATGCAGACAAGTTGGTTTTCGAGCCATTGTAATCTACTGCTAGTCCCCCTCCCACATCCAAATATTGCATGTTGGCTCCCATTTGTGCCAGTTGAACGTAAATCTGACTGGCTTCGATGATGGCATCTTTAATAGCAGCGATCGCCGAAATTTGCGAACCGATATGGAAATGTAGTAATTGTAAACAATCTAGCATCCCTACTGTTTCTAACTTCTGCAACATTTTCAAAATCTGTGGGATACTAAGACCAAACTTAGCGTGATCGCCTGTAGAATTCCCCCAACGTCCTACTCCTCGACTGTTTAGTTTGGCTCTTACTCCCAGAATGGGCTTAATATCTAACTGGCGACTGATTTCTAAGGTCAAAGATAGTTCTTCTGGTTGTTCGATGACAATGATGAGTTTATGTCCTAAACCCATCGCCAAGAGTGCAGTTTCAATATATTCTCTGTCTTTATAGCCGTTACAGATTAGTAATGGTTGCAATTTATCTCGATTTGGCTCTGTTTCTAAAGCTGCTAAGGCAATCATTAATTCTGGTTTTGACCCTGCTTCCAGTCCAAAGTGACAGGATTTTCCATAGCGTACCAACTCTTTAATTAAATGACGATGTTGATTGCATTTAATCGGAAAAACTCCCTGATATTTTCCCCCATAATTATAACGAGCGATCGCCTGAATAAAGCAATTATTTAAGCGCTCTATCCTGTCTTGAAGAATATCAGAGAAACGAATCAGCAATGGCGGTCTTATATTGCGTTTACTTAAAGATTCCACCAACTCGAATAAATCCAGAGAATTAACCATATTTCCCTGGTCAGAAACTGTAACATGACCAGCACTATTGATAGAAAAGTAAGGTTCTCCCCATCCATGAATGCCATAGAGCCTTTTGCTATCCTCTATTGTCCAGGATTGTTGCCCATCTTCTCTGCCCTGTTTGGGTACTAATCCCACATTTAATTTAGATAATTTAGACTCTATTGACACTTTTAGTATGCATCACTTTTAATATCGATTTAAACTACCAGCTCATTTCTTGTCTCCCAGATAAGAACACCAATCACTCCAACCGCCAGGAAATAACTTTGTATTCTTAAAACCTGCTACAGACAAGGAAAATAAATTGACACAGGCTGTCACTCCAGAGCCACAATAGACAATTATCTCCTCTGCTGATTGATAATCATTCCATAACTGTTGTTGATACTCAATAGAATTGAGATATCCCGATTCATTACTTACCTGTTTCCAAGGAGAATTAACCGCACCAGGAATACTTCCTGCAATGGGATCTATTGGCTCCCTTAATCCCAAATAGCGATCGCGATCGCGAGAGTCTACTACAATTAGAGCATCATTATTCTGAGCCGATTTTACTGTATTGATATCTACCAACCACTCAGAATTGACTTCAACAGGGAAATCACCTAGTTTTACTTCAGGAATCGAGTTATCTACTGGATAATCACGCTTAATCCAGTCACAAACGCCTCCATCGAACAAAACTACAGAATTATGTCCCAAATAACGTAATAACCACCATAAACGGGCGGCAAAGGCAAAACGAGAATCATCATAAGCCACCACTAAGGTTTCGTTTTTAACAATCCCCATCTGAGCCAGCTTTTGCGACAAAAGATTCATATCTGGTAGGGGATGTCTTCCCCCATGAAGCTTAACTTCGCTAGATAAATCGAGGTTTAAATCGAGGTAATATGCACCCTGAATATGACTTTGACCATAGGAATCTTGCCCCCAATTAGGATTAGCCAACTGAAAGCGACAATCCACTATAACCACCTGGGGGTTATCTAACTGTTGACTCAACCATTCACTGTCAACCAGATAATTCGTTTTCCTCATTTATCACCTATACCTCATTACTTCTTACTTCTTACTCCTTACTTCCCCGCCTTCGCCACCACCGCAACGCCCTTCACCTTAATCTTCTGTTGCTGCAATATCTTAACCGACTCTTTAATAGTAGTACCCGTAGTGTAAATATCATCAACTAACAAAACAGGATGCTGCGGTAATTTATGACCAAGACGAAATGCACCCTGTAAATTTTTCGCTCTTGCTTCTAAACTTTTTAAGTCAAACATTACCTTAGTCTCCTTAACACGAATCAATGCCTGAGTATTTAAT
>CALLPS010000138.1 GCA_938015355.1 uncultured Pleurocapsa sp. | reverse complement strand
GTGATTTTTATCGAGAGCTATTAGATCAACATTTACCTAAAGCCGAAGCAGTACGTCAAGCGCAATTATCTTTATTAAGCGATCGCTTGTACCGACATCCCTTCTATTGGGCTCCTTATGTCTTACTCGGTAATTGGCTGTAAGGTACACCTTGGTTATGTTTGGTTAAAGGGGAAAGGGAAAAGAGGAGGTCAATATTCTTAGGTTGACCTCAGACATCAATTCACATCGGTCAGAAATTGTGTCAAAATGTAAAGCGTGTTAGTTGCATCTTCCGTAGAACAAATCAGAACCCCGACAGCGATCGCCCTTGGTAATTTTGATGGTATCCATCAAGGGCATCGCACAGTGTTGCAACCAATTATTGATGCTTGTTCATCAGGGAAATACTCCTCAATCTGCTCCTCTGTCGTCAGCTTCTCTCCCCATCCAAGAGAGTTCTTCTCTGGAGGGAAATTACAACTTTTGACTCCCATCCCCCAGAAAGCAGAAATTATATCTGATATAGGCATCGAGCAGTTAGTGCTGCTCCCCTTTAACCGTGATTTAGCCTCTCTTAGTCCCCAGCAATTTGTTGAACAGATCATAGTAGAGCAGTTACAAGCTAAATTGATCAGCGTTGGCAGAGATTTCCGTTTTGGTTATCAACGAAAAGGGACAGGACAAGATTTGCAAAATATCGCGGCGGATTTTGGTATTAAGGTACATCTTAATTCTCTCCACAAGTGTAAAAACCGTAATCAGGAGACAGTGCGAGTAAGTAGCTCTTTAATTCGTCAGAGGTTATCAGAGGGAGATATCACAACGGCTAACGAAATGCTAGGTAGACCCTATAGTCTAATGGGGAAAGTCGTTACGGGACAGCAACTCGGGAGGACAATTGGCTTTCCGACAGCAAATTTACAGCTACCACCTGAAAAGTTTTTACCTCGATACGGTGTCTATGCAGCAGATGTTTTGCTAGAGCAAACAACAACTAAACAAACAACAATAAAAGGAGTTATGAATATTGGCCATCGTCCCACAGTCGCGGGAGAAGCAACCACGATTGAGGTGCACTTGCTAAATTGGTCTGGAGATCTTTATGGTCAGACTCTCAAAGTACATTTGCTCAGGTTTTTGCGCCCAGAACAAAAGTTCTCATCTGTGGAAGCATTGAAACAACAAATTACGAAGGATTGTCAATCTGCATTTGATCATTGGTAGTTGAAGATAGATAATTGATCTTGATCGACTGTAAGGAAAAATATGGAAGAATCTGCAACCAATCATCTCAACCATTCCTTAATACAGCCTGGTACTCTATGGTCAGAAACTACTCTGCGCACTAAAACTGCCCGTGCAAGTGGTGCTCTTAAGTCTATTGAAACCGAATATCATTTAATTCAACAACAGGATATTTCTTTTGTCGTCCGCACTTTATCTAATTTAGCCCGTAAAGAACATGCTCTAAAACAGCAGCGTGAACAAGAAACTAAACTACATAAAATCGGCCAAAGAATCGATCCCTTTTTACCCTATGAGCCAGATTTGTTTGTGGGAAACATTTCTTCCACCCATCTCTGTTTACTCAATAAGTTTAATGTGGTGGACAATCATCTTTTAATTGTGACTCGTGCTTTTGAGGAGCAAACTGATTTATTGAACTTAGAAGATTTTGTCGCCTTATGGTCTTGTATGCAAGAGATCGAGGGACTAGCTTTTTTCAATGGGGGAAAAACTGCTGGCGCATCTCAACGACATAAACATCTACAGTTAATTCCCTTGCCTTTTTTGCCAGATGTGATGTATCTTCCCTTAGATCAGGCGATCAACCAGATAACTTTTAAAAATTCTTTGGGTAAAATTGACAGCTTCCCCTTTTGTCACAGTATTACAACCTTAGATATATCTCCTCATTGCCCTGTTGAAATAGCAGCTAAAATCATGTTGCGAAGCTACCATAGATTACTAAATCAAGTAGGCTGGAAACTGGATAACTCTAACCTTCGACAAAAACAGCCGATGGCATATAACTTTCTCGCTACTAGAAACTGGATGATGATCGTACCACGATCGCAAGAGTCTTTTCAAAATATATCAATCAATTCTCTTGGCTTTGCTGGCTCTCTATTTGTCAGAGATCACGCTTCCTTAGAGTTACTCAAAAAACTAACTCCACTCAAACTATTAACTAAAGTTGCTTTTGGTAATTAATCGGATTTTTTTACGGGACTTATGCAAAATATCTTCATTAACACCATAAGTAGGGTGGGCATTGCCCACTCTACTTCACTCACGTTAACTAAATAACTAAATTAACTCAAAGACATGGAAAACGACACCATCATCCCCCTCAAAACTATAGTTGGGTAGATTTTGCTCGATGTAGTTGATCTCATTTTGATCGACTGTAAACAAGTGTGTATTAGTCTCACTGTTAAGCATTCGATATACTGGTATAGTTTCAATACTTTCTGGTTTGATGGCAAAAGCGTAGTACTTAATCCCCTCAAAACTGTAGTTGGGTAAATTGTCCAAAATAGTATTTTTCTCTAGATCGTTCATGGTATAGAGATGTGCCCCTGTGTCGGTATTAAAGAAGCGATATACAGGTTTAACTCCCTCCAACTCTTCTCCCGTTATGGCATCTAGATTATTTGCCAGTACAGTATATTGTTCCGCTTCGTAGTTGTAATTTAGATCGCCTAGAGCACTTTTTTCCTGAATATCACTAATTTCATTGGCATCAGAAGTATAAAGATGGAATCCTTTAGTATTTTGATAAAAACGATGGATATTCGTCATAGCAAATTGATCGTAAATACTATAGATATCGCCAATATTTCCAGGAACTTCTGCTAAATCTTGCTCGGCGAAATACTCATAAGCACCAATGTCTACAGTATTGTTAATAATGCGATCGCTTCCTATTAAGTCTGTATCCTGGATGATAAAGTCATTAAATCCCTGATCAATTGCAGGAGAGTCTGATTGTAGTCTAAAATCAGCTTTTTTAGAATTAGCAAACTTGGGATCTTGATTAATAATTTCTAAGCCGTTGTATCCTCCTTCAACAATGCTATGACTAACAAAAGTGTCAGCACCATCATTAATAATTGGGGTTAAGCTTGAATCACCTATATTTTGATTAAGCCAGAAAATACTGTTTGTGTAGATAGGATTTGCCTGATCTCCTTCACTATAAACAGCAGCACCTTTTTCCGCCTGGTTCAGGGTAAATGTCAAATTTGTATTTACAGCATTGCCTTGATCATTATAAATTGCTCCCCCAAGTTCACTGGTGTTGGCATCAAAAATACTATTGACAATGGTTGAATTATTATCTGTATAGTAACTGTATATTCCACCACCATTATTAGCAGCTTTATTAGAACGAAATATAGTGTTGATGATGTTAAAGTTAGCCGAATAGCTTGAGTGCAAAGCACCGCCATTATCTTGGGCAATATTGCTGACAAAAGTTCCACCATCAATAATTAGATCGTCAGCATAATTAAATATTGCACCGCCACTATCTTCAGCCTTATTGTTCCGAAAAGTCGTATTGGTAAGAATTGAAGTACTACTGTTGTAAAGTCCACCGCCGTTGCCCTCAGCAGTATTGCCAACAAAACTAACATTGATCAATTGGTTTAAACCATCGCTAGTATATATTCCTCCTCCATCACCCTGAGCATGATTGTTTTGGACAACTAAATTAGCGAAAACTGCTTGACTTTGAGTGGCGTATATTCCCCCTCCATAGTCATTATTATTGCTATATTCGTCGGCATTTCCATTTTTTATAGTAAAGCCGTCAAGAATAGTACTACTAGTGGTGTTTTTGCTAGCTTTAACTACATGATAGCTATTATCTCGAATATCCCCAACAACACCAATATCACCACTAAGATTTGTCGGGTTATTAACTATGTTTCTTTGATTAAGTTCAGTTTCATTACCAGCAAAGCCTCCATAAATAGCAACACCATTATTTAAATTAAAACTAACGTTGCGATCGCTTTTACTAGGTTTGTAAGTGCCTTCGGCTACCCAAATTTGACTACCAAAAGGTGCTAAGGCGATCGCATCTTGCAAGTCAGTATGAGCATTTTTCCAAGAGGAACCGTTATTTTCTCCCGTAGCATCTGCATCAACATAAATAGTGATTAATTTATCATTTAAATGAGGAATTTGGGGAATAGTATCATTCAAGCTTTCATAGGCTCCCAAATCTACAACTTCGTCTACAATACGTTTATTTCCTGCTAAATCTTGCTCATAGTTAATAATTGCATCATTGTTTCCCGCATTGATAGCAGCAGAATTATTTGTCAGACGAAAATCAAAATTGTTTGGATTGATGAATAAAGAATTATTAGTAATGATATTCTTTCCATCATACCCATCTTCTACTATGGTGTTGTTAATAATTGCTTTTGCTGCGTCTGAATTATTCACCAGACCGTTATGAGCAAAACTATCGTTATTCCAGATAATGCTATTGATAACAGTAGGAATATAATCTTTATCAGATCCTACATTTTTTATTGCTGCATCAAATCGGCTTTGATTATTAGAAAAAGTACTATTAACTACTCTTATATTGGAGTAATCATTATAAATAGCACCTCCATCAGGACTAATATTACCTTCAAAAATACTGTTGACTACTAACGGATTTAGCTCAGTATAATATTCGTTGCTGTATATACCTCCACCAGCGATTTTAGCAATATTATCCTTGAAAATCGATCTATTTATAATCGGATTGCTATCGTAACTATTGTAGATAGCTCCCCCTTCATCTCCTCCATTGTGAAGAAAGTTGGAGTCAGTTATTCGAGGGCTACTATCATAATTGTAAATAGCTCCACCTCTCTCATTTGTATAGTTGCCACTAAAAGTAATATTATCAAGAATCAAACTACTTGAATTGTTATATATTCCTCCTCCATCATTACTTGCCGAATTGTTTAATAAGAAAACGTTAGTTACTTTATGTTGGCTGTTAGTGCTATAAATTCCCCCTCCATCTTCAGCATTGTTATGAGCAATTGTAAGATTAGAGAGAACAGCATTCCCTTGATCGCTATAAATTCCACCTCCTTGACCTTGGGTAGAGTAATTATTAGCATTACCGTTAGTAATTGAAAAGCCATCTAAAACTGAGCTAGTGGTAGTATGACTAACGTCAACCACATGATAAGTATTGTTTTCACTATTACCTGGAGTCCCAATATCACCACTTAATTCTGTAATATTACTTGTAATATCTCTTTGCTCAATACTAGTCTCATTCCCTGCAAAACCTCCATACATTTTGACTCCGTTTTTGAGAACAAAACTAATTTCGCGGTTTATTCCTGTAGTTGGTTTATAAATACCTTTAGCTACCCAAATTTCATCCCCCAATTGGGAATCATTCAAAGCATTTTGCAAGTCAGTATAGGCATCATTCCAAGAAGAACCATTATTAGAACCATTCGCATCTAGATTGACAAAAATAGTAGCCATAAATATATCTGAATAGTAAAAAATAGATAAACTATTCAAATGTATTTATTTTTACCAACTTTGTAAGTGATTTGATTGATAAATAGCTACAAGATTTAAATAAACGCTTTGTAAAAATTAGAACCTACGAAAAAACACCCTTCTGAGAGGAAAATTAACCCCACCAGAAGAGCGCAAATTGTCAGAGGATTGCTTAAACTGACTAATTATTGGTAGCAGAAGAATCAGAAGCACCAGTCCCTGAGTTATTAGATTCTGTTGTCTCTTTATTTTCGCTGTTGTTACTATTGTAGTTTTTTCTGCCACGATTTCCATAACGGCTTGTTTGCTTACGGAATTTACGAGCGTTAATTTTATTTCGAGCTGCTTTTTCTTTTTTTGCGTTACGACGTTTAGCCATTTAAGTATGATTCCTCATTACACATTAAAACGCTCCTGGGAGCACCTAGTCTTAGGGAACTCGTCATATCTAGATAAATAAAGAGTTTATACGGTTGAACCGCATTAAAATACTCATCTGGATGACGGAAATTCCTCAGACCGCATTAAGCGGTATACTAATCTAGTTGCTATCAGAAGCGCAATTTCGATTCAGTTTAGAAGTTTAGAAGCGATCGCGACGTCCACCACCAGAGGAAGGTCTTTCCTCTCTTGGTCGCGCTTTATTTACTTTGATTTCTCGACCCATCCATTCTGCTCCATCTAGAGTCTCAATGGCTTTATCTTCTTCTGCTTCTGTTTCCATTTCCACAAAGCCGAAACCACGTTTACGGCCTGTTTCACGGTCTGTGGGCAAGTGAACCCGTTTTACTTTACCGTATTCTGAAAATACTTCACTTAAATCTTCCTGGCTAACTTCATAGTTGAGGTTGCCTACGTAAATTGACATGAACTGAACGTCTCCTGAATGCAAATTAGATGTAGAGAGTGTAAATTTCGGAAAAGAACCAAATCAATTCTTTATGGAAAAACCTATCAATACCGAATACGAACTGGATTGCCGATCTTTATCTCAATATGAATCCTAACACTTTATGCTATGAAAATGAATGTCTTGGCAAATGCAATAATTGTTTATATAACTTATCAGTTATCAACTTTTAAACTCCAATCATTATCAGCTATTATTCGCTGTGTGCATAATACAACTATATCTAGAGGGGCAGAAGTCACGATCGTTCCTGGATAGACATTATTTTGCCAAACTGGATGGGTTAGCAGTGAACATTGATGATAATTGATGACAGGATAGTTTAACAAAGCTCCTACTGCGGCATTATCGTCCCAAGTCATCCCTGGGGGAGCTAATAACGGATATCCTGTACGGGGATCGAACAGATCACTTTGATATTGGTGATCCTGCAAGGAAAATATTAAACTACAACCAAAACGAATCAAGTTGGCGCGGAGTGAATTTTTTTCTTGTGCGACTTTAAGGGTAGATTCTTGAAGAGAAACTGACGATTGCTGTAATAATAAAATTAGATAAGTTAGGGGGATGTTCCAGTCTGGTAATAAATGCTGCTGCTGGATTAAAGCAAATTGGTGGGGAGGAGCGATACAGATTTGAAGCTCTCTTGCTGAGGGGGTAGTGTAGGTGTTAAGGGAGAATTGCGATCGCATACTCAGGCTAAATCCTGTTCATCTGAGACTGTTTCCATGTTTTATATTACACTGCACTCATGGCATATAAGATAAGTCAGGCTTTATCAATTTGCGATCGCATAACAAAAATATGGCAAGATTAACCTAGTACCGCTACCCTTAAGTAGCAAGTATCAAGTAGCAATTAAGATATCATCTCTAGTTTCAAGTTAATGAAATAGTGGCTTTATTTACGCCTCAGTCTACTAGGTCTACTAGTCAGTTACAAATTCCTTAGAATCGATCTCTATTTGTGTCTCTTCGATTGAAATCGGAGTCACCACTGGAACCTCATCTTTTTTCCCTGGGTCTTGCTTTATTGACTTTGATTTCTCGACCCATCCATTCTGCTCCATCTAGAGCTTCAATGGCTGCTGTTTCTTCTTCTTCCGTTGACATTTCGACGAAGCCGAAACCACGTGGACGACCTGTTTCTCTATCGGTAGGAAGTTGAACTCGCTTGATTGCGCCGTATTCGGCAAATACTGCACTTAAATCTTCTGAGGTAACTTCATAGTTGAGATTACCGACGTAAATTGACATGAACTGAATGTCTCCTGAATGCAAATTAGATGTAGAGAGTTTAACTTTCGGAAAAAAACCACATCAATACTTTATAGAAAAACCTATCATACTGAATACAAATTGATTGCCGCGCTTTAAATCTCGATTTAGGCATTCTAACATTCCCGACTCTTAAAAAAAATCCCCTAACAGAAACGCAATATTTTTTTGCATAACTTATCGGTTAGTCAACTCGTTTGCAGGGATAGAAAATAATTACTGATGATCTTGATGGTGTTGAACCGTACTGATTATTGATTGAAGTTGAGTTAGTTTATCGGCAACCTGTCTTTTAGCTAGTATTTCTTCTGCTAAAGCAAAACCAGATTCTAAAGTATTAGCAATGCCAAAACGCCAAAGATAAAAACCGCCGTTAAGAATAGCAGCGGGAAATAGTTGACTATTTTCTCCCTGAATTACTTCTTTAATCAAAGAAATCGTTTGGGTATTGGATTCAAAAGTAATGTCTGATCCATTCAAACTATAATCAGCGGGATCAAGCAACAGACGTTCAAAATCATCTTTTGAGGTACTTAAAGCAATAATTCCTGTTCGACTACGGGAGAGATCACAACTACCTTCTAAACCTTTAACCAGGGTAAAATCTTTCCTCTGCCGAATTTTAAAAGTCTCTCGAAAGCGCTCCTCGGTTGGGGGATGGACAAACCCTGCCACCAAATGATGATTCCCTTCTACAGGACACCATGCTAACTCTGCGGTAGCAAAGGGGGGTCGTTTTCCAATTTGTTCCCGAAAGGTAATAAAATTATTCGCCGCAGGAAAATGCTGAGGGAGGTAGATAAAACCGATGTTGCTCTTGTTATATATGCTTTGAGCTTGAGTGAGATTACACTCCCCAAAGTTTACCCCTAGTCCCTGCCATACTTCCTTCAGGGGCATGCCATATTTGGTAGGCATACAGTCTCCACCATGCAACACGACAGGAATATCTGCACTAGCCAAGATTAACGCTGTAATTATGGTGACGGGGACAGTTCGCGATCGCCCGTCATAAGGATTGCCTAGTACTACGGTTTGGTGTTGGTGTTGAGGACAAACTTGTAGTTTGTTGTCTAATTGATCAAAAGTATCGAGGATTCCTGCTAATTCTTCTGGGGTAGGACGTTTAATGCGATGAGCAATCATGAATGCGCCAATCTGAGCTGGAGTAGCTGATTGAAGTAGCATCATTCTCGTGGCAGTTGCTGTTTCCTCACGGGATAAGTTTTTGCTAGTGTGAGTGCCGCTGCCAACTCTTTTTAATAATTCTCGAAACTCATCGGTCATAATTTATAGTTAGTTTCGGTTTTGCGTAAGAATGATATTGATTATTAGCTTTAAGCTTTAAGCTCTAAGCCTTTATTATCTGCTAACAAGCTGAGAAGTTTTCAGGTCGATAGATTTTCCCATATTTTGTACCAGCTTGTAAAAATGGGCAATTGGGGGAACCATTAAGCGATCGCTAGTTGTCACCATTACGACTTGTCGGGTGAGGACATTTTCTAATTCTCGTTGTTCATTAACTCCTGTCGTTATTTCAGATTGGGCAATGGGACGAATGGCTAAGGTAGAATCATTGTAAGAATCGATTAAGGCTTTGTGGGGTAGAAGAGCAATCATTTCTCCCTGACGAATCACTCCTCGAAAAGCATCGAGAGTATTTAACTCCATCGCAGTTTTAATTTGAACATTTTGGTTAGCGAACCAATCCTGCACCAGCCTTTGCATACCATAGCCATCCTTGAAAACTACTTGAGGATACTTGACTAATTCTAAAAGAGGAACTTTTTTGAGCTTACTTAAAGGGTGATCGGCAGCCATTAAAACATCAACTTGTTCTTCATAAAGGACAGCTAGCTCAATCTCGGCAGATGTAGTTAGGAAGCGGTTGTTCATTACGATCGCCACATCAATTAGACCATCTCTCAGAACTTTTAAGGCGCGATCGCTTCCTAATGCTGTAACTCGCAACTGGACTTCAGGATAGTCTAAACAAAACTGTTGCAGAATTGGCGGTAAATAGTGGGCACAAACTGAATGTATGGCAGCAATGCAAAGCTCTGGCTGCCTCCCTGCCATCAGATCGGCACATTCTTGACTAGCTTTTCCCCATTCCTGGCAAATTCTCTGGGCGCGAGGGAGCAATTTTTCTCCACCAAGAGTAAGTTTCGCCTGGGTACTACGGTGAAATAAAGGCAAGCCAAGATCTTGCTCTAAGGACTGAATTTGGCGACTGATAGTTGACTGAGTTACGCCACATTTTTTTGCTGCTTGTCCAAAGTTCCCCGTTTCTGTAATTGCTATGAAGGCCTGCAACTGCTCAATTCGCATACTTTATCTAAAATGTAAGCTGTTACACGTTTTTTCTCGCTTACTATCTGTTGAACATAGCCGATTATATCAGGCAATTTTAGTATAAAAAACGACATTAATTTATACCACAATGTAGTTCATTCCAAGTTATCTGGAATATCAACTCATCTCGGCATACTTCTCTATTTCCCATCATTGAGGTCGGGGAAAAGTTGGTAAATCAACGGCAGCTAAAGACTGGGGCTTTTTACTAGTAGAAGATTTAGAAGATTTAGCCGTTGTCGATGCTATTTGAGACTGATCCGTTTTTTTCTTAGAGATGGTGGTAGCTGACCAAGCAGCTATTTGTGCTGCCGTCTTGATCGTTTCTGATGTGTTTAAATCTTTGTGTTTTGCTACTATCGGTTGTGGTTTGTTTCGGGGCAGAGCAATTTTTTGTTCAGGAATAGTCGAAGTTGACCAAGGCTGGATATAGCGATTATGAGGATAATTCTGATGCCGACTAGTCGCTTTTTCTTTTCGGGATATTTCTGCTGTCTGATATTGGTTTAGTTTTGCCTCAAGCTCCAAAGCATTTTGTTGTTGTTGATCAAGCTGAGTCTGTAGTGCTTGATTTTGTTGTTCCTTGGCTACTAGCTCAAAAGTTTGGTTATTATATTTTTCTTGTAATGAGGTACATTCTCTTTCTAATTGAGCTGCTTGTTTTTGGGCTAATTCATGATCTTTCGCTATTTGTTGAACGATTGATTCTTGGTCATCTATTTGTTGCTGAGAAGCAGCTAATTGCTGGGTAAGTAGGGCAAATTTTTCTTGATAACTTTTAATTTCTTCGGCTTGATGAGCTAGTAATAAATCGCTACTTTGGGACTTTTCTCTGTATTTATTAAACTTATTGTCAATTTCAGCTAATTCTTGTTCTAGACGAAATACTTTTTTGAGAAGCTTGCGATTATATTCTCGTAATTTATGAGCAATTCTTTGCCAGTTCATTTTTTGAGCTGGGGATGTTGAATTCTCTGGGTTGGTGGTTTTTTTAGTCGAAGATTCTCTGGAATTAACTGGGTGTTCAGATAATGAACTTTCATTTTTATCTACAGACATACTAACTTTGTCTGTCACCTGATTCTGTTGCTCTGGGGAACTATGAGACCAATAGTCTGTTGAATCGCTTTGATTGATCCACAGAGAGTCCGAATCGAAAGAGGTAGAGTTTTGGTTGACTTCGCTCATAGTAATTGTATCTTTAGTTAGTCAGAATATAGCTACAACAAAATCTAAAGCACTTGCGTATTTTCTCGTAAAAGACAGGTATCAATTGTTATAAACAGGATTATAATGATTAAAAGCTATAAAATCAGTATAGATATAAAATTAGGCTGATAATTGTTTTTTTTCGCTTGACTTTAGATTTGACTAGATATAGCTTATACGTTGCACTAAAAAATGCCAAGGTTTATTAACTATTTGTTGATCACCTATTTGTTGATCACAGTTTCTAATAGTTGCTGGTGAATTAATGCCCGATCTATTAATGACTGAATCTGAATCTGTGTTAGTGCAGGGTGATGATGATACTGTTTTAACCAGACACTGCTAATTATTTGAGGATCTTGAGGTAAGTCTGTTAGCTCATAACCTGGCAAGTTAAGTTCGGACATTAGTTGGCTAACTTTGGGATCGTAACTAAGGGCAAAACAATTGCATCCTTCGGCGGCTGCCATGATTAAGCTATGTAAACGCATGCCGATCGCCATTTTGATATTCTTAAATAATCCTTTTAATTGTTTGGGATTAGGAATTGACATTACAGAGTAGTCTTGTTCTAATTGAATTGCGATCTTTTCAGCGATCGCCATATCCTGAAGCGGTTGAAAGGGAACAAGTAAGATATAGCTATTGCTTTGGGTCTGAAAGTCTTGAATAGCTTGAATTAGAGTTTTTAAGCGAGTTGCTGTTAATAAAGGATGCGATCGCAAAACTACGGCGACAATCTCCTTATCGGTATCTGGTAATTTTGGTGCAGGATCGCTTTGTAATGCCCAGACAGGATCGGGGGCAATAATCGGTTCAATTTGCCACTTACTTAGCAACTCTGCGGAGGCATGATCCCTGACACTGATAGCATCACAGCCGAATAATACCTGTTTGGTTAACCAACGAGTTAGAGACTTGTTTAAAGGGCCAATTCCTTGTCCCCAGGCGATCGTTTTCAAGCCTTGTTGTTGCGCTAGCGCCATCATGCCTGCATAGTATATCGGACTAGCAAGACTGGTAGAATCCTGCATCAAACTACCCCCACCCCAAATAAAAATATCAGACTGTTGCAGAACTTTAAGCAGAGTAAAGGTCGATTTACGATAATAACTAGCAACATCGTAACTTTTCTTAGTAGTTTGAGGATCGCCAGATAACACAATCGGCTCAACAGATTCAGGCAGCATTTGCAGCAATGATACTAATAATGCTTCGTCTCCAGCATTACCCATGCCATAATATCCACACAATACTGCTCTAGTAGGACTCATTTATTTTGTTGACTTTATTTTGTTGGTTTTATTTTGTTGAGTTGAAGATAGCATTGTTTAGAGCTATGAGCTAAACCGCATCTAGTAGGTAGCACTATCTAGTCAAAAAAACGGTAAAGATTAAATCATGAATATAAAACTACAGCTTTCTAAATAGACGAGGTTTATAAGCTTTTCTAGCATAAAAGTAACCTAATACTCATTACTGCTTACTGCTTACTGCTTACTGCTTACTGCTTACTTCTTACTTCTTACTCATTACTCCTTACTCATTACTCCTTACTCATTACTCCTTACTCTTTACTCTTTACTCCTTACTCCTTATTTATAAACAATGGATAATCTTATTGTTGATCAGGCATTAGTTCAATATCAATCCCATTTAGATAACTTACTTAATCGATTACAAACATTTTCTATAGATATTAATAATCAGCAATTACAAGTAACTATTCGTAATTTAAGAGCTAATATTAACGAGCCCTTTTTGTTTGTGGTGGTGGGAGAAGTTAAGGCGGGGAAAAGCAGTTTTGTTAATGCATTATTGCAGACAGATATTTGTAAAACCGCAGCCGATCCTTGTACTGATGTGATTCAACAAATTGTCTATAGTCAAGAGCAGTTTGAGCAACCTGTAAGTCAATATTTACGTAAAATTGGTTTACCCAACGAGATTTTGAAAACCCTTTCAGTAGTAGATACTCCTGGCACGAATACCATTGTCGAAAATCATCAGCAGATTACCAAAGAGTTTATTCCTAATAGTGATTTAATTTTCTTTGTCTTTTTTGCCAAAAATCCCTATACTCGCAGCGCCTGGGAATTACTAGACTTCGTTAATAGTGAATGGCGCAAAAAAGTAGTGTTTGTGCTGCAACAGGCGGATCTAACTAAACCCGCAGAATTAGCAAAAAATAAGGAGAAGCTAACGGAATTAGCCTTGCAAAAAGGTATTCAGTCTCCCGTTGTCTTTGCAACTTCCGTAGAATGGGAGGTGAATGGAGAACAAGATATTAGTGGTTTTAATCAAGTTAGAAATTATATTCAGCAAACCCTTAAAGACGGCAGCACGAAAAGATTAAAACTTCAGGGAGTAACCAAAACCAGCGAACAAATTATCGATCTCCTCAGAAAAGATTTAGTTTCAGTGCAGCAGCAGTTAATCAAAGATCAGGCAATTGTTAATAAGATCAAAACCAAGTTACAGCAAAACAAACGACAGTCGGGTTTTGAATTAGAATCCCTCATGAATCGTTTGCTAGATAAATATGACACAATTACTGCCAGAGTAAAATCAGATTTCCGTGAGCAATTATCTTTATTCACTCTCGTTAAAGGCTCGTTTGCCGTACTGTTTCGCACTAAAAAATCTGCCCCCACCTGGATGGATGAATTAAAACAAAGCTGTGAGAATGAGTTAAAAACTTCTCTGGGGGAGATATCACAGGATGGCATCAAGCACTTTGTCGGCGGCATCAAGGAATTACTACAAACCTTGGTTGACGATTTACAGGATATTAAAGTCAATCAAGTAACGACAAATGCTATTTCCCTGAATACCATTGAAAGTCGCCAGGAAATAGTAGAAGATGTACAGCAAAAAGTTTCCACGTTATTAGACGACAAAGGCTTTCTTCATTCCATTGAATCAGTTAATGCCAGTGTTGCCCCTAGGTTTATTGGTGGTGGTGCGGCTACCGTTGCTGGTACGGCGATCGCAACTTTAACGGAAATAGTATTATTAGATATTATTGGCACTGCTTTTGCGGGAGTGGGCTTATTATTTGCAGGGGGAACATTAGTTCTAAAAAAACGTAAAATTATCAAACAGTTTGAAGATAAATTGGATAACGAAAAAGCTCGTTTTGAAAGTGAACTCTCTGCCAAGTTGAATTCCAAATTAGATATTATTTACGAAGAAATAGAACGTAACTTTGTCAATATTTATCATTATGTTGCAGAGGAAGAACAGAAGATATTACCTTTAGTAGAGCAGTTTAAGCTAATCGAACAAGATGCAAAGGAATTAAAGATAAGCTAGGATAAGCTCCGAAATTGAATGGTTATGCGGGGGAAAGTTAGAGGAGCAAGGCATAAAAGTATATTTTCGTTATAAAATCCTTATCTATCCTTGTTACTTTTTCTTACAGATTATAAATTGGTAGTATGAGAGATTATACATTCTGATAGTCTTATAGCGGTAAATAACCCATTGTGAATTGATTTTGTCTGCATCCCCACTAGATGAGCTTAAGAGTTTAAATCAGGCACGTACAAGCCTGATGGCATGT
>CALLPS010000137.1 GCA_938015355.1 uncultured Pleurocapsa sp. | reverse complement strand
AACTCTCTTCAAGTGCTTAATTTTGTAATTTTTCCCGATTTAAATTACGATTTACCCTTTTTTGGAGCAGACTTAGTAACTCTACCTGGGGGACATTTAATTGCGATCGATATGCAGCCCTTATTTAGCAAGAACGAAGCTTATCAAGCTAAATATAGTCAGCCAATTATGCCTATGTTTAACGAGTATCAAAAAGATTTACCTTGGGGGGGCGATTTTCCAGAGGAAGCTCAACAGTATTTTTCCCCAGCTTTCTTATGGACTCGTCCCTCAGAAACAGAAGTAGTGGAAAGCAAGGTCTTCTCAGCCTTTTGTGATTATCTGGATGCCTATATCGATTTTGTTCAACAAGCAGAACAAATTACAGAGAAGGCAAAATTATCAGAAATTCTACAAGCTCAAAAAAGCTATGCCGACTATCGTGCCGAAAAAGATCCTGCGAGGGGAATGCTGACCCGTTTATATGGCGAAGAATGGACAGAAGAATATATTCATGGTTTTCTGTTTGACCTTGATCGTCAATTAACCTTAGCCAGTTAGAAGATCATGGCTCCTGATAAATTAATTGTTGATAAACGTAACAGTAAATTGCTTTTGATTACGTACCAATAAGATAATAGGTTACGAGGATCTTTATTTATAATGTCCTCATAATTACCTAGTTGAATAATTGAGCATTTAAAGGCTCGATAATTATCTGGTAAGAGTGAGTGACTGCCTTGATTTAAAATTAATAGCAGCCAATAATGCACTATTAGACGTAATCACAAGGTGACAAACTGACAAGTAAGTTCAGCAAGAATACATCTTGATTAAACAAAGTCAGTAAATCTAGGAAAATTAACAAGATTTAACAAATAGAGGTTCGATGACATTGTATAAAAGTTAACTGAGGGATAAATACTTATGGACATAGCCTGGAAAGGCGAGATCCAAACAAGGATAGTCCTGATACGGCTTTTTATAATAAAAGAAGTGTAAAGTTTTATTTGGTGACTTAAGCAACTGTTTCTAAGCTCATAGAGAATAGTAACTTAGCACCCTCAACATCGAACCGCTTTCGTAAATTAGCTAAAGCTAGTGGCTGAAAGTAGTTTTTAAGTTAAGATTCCTTTTTGAAGTTCAACTAAACCAAATTTAATTCGAGTAGGAGATTATTTATAATGTTCGACGCATTTACTAGAGTAGTGTCTCAAGCTGATGCTCGTGGTGAATTCTTATCCACTGGCCAACTAGACGCTCTTAGCGCCATGGTTTCTGAAAGCAACAAGCGTATGGATGCGGTAAACCGTATTACTAGTAACGCTTCTGCGATTGTCACTAATGCCGCCCGTGCTTTGTTTGCAGAGCAACCTCAGTTAATTGCTCCTGGTGGCAATGCTTATACTAGTCGTCGTAATGCTGCTTGCTTACGAGACATGGAAATCATATTACGTTACATCACTTACTCTGTGTTTACTGGTGATGCCAGTGTCCTAGAAGATCGTTGTCTCAATGGACTACGAGAAACTTATCTTGCTTTAGGAACTCCTGGTACTTCCGTAGCTGCTGGTGTTCAAAAAATGAAAGATGCCGCTTTAGCAATTGTTAATGACAGCAATGGTATAACTTCTGGTGACTGTAGCGCGCTTGCTTCTGAAGTTGCGGGTTACTTTGACCGTGCTGCTTCCTCAGTAGCTTAATTTGATTAGGGCAATTGCTCTCTAACAAAGTCAACCGATATTGGTTGTTTAGAAAAATTAGAAAAATAAGAGAAACATCACAATCATGAAAACTCCTCTAACCGAAGCAGTATCTTCTGCCGATTCCCAGGGTCGTTTTTTAAGTAGCACTGAAATTCAAACTGCTTTTGGTCGTTTTAGACAAGCTAGTGCTTCTTTACAAGCGGCGAAAGCTTTAACTTCCAACTCTCAAAGCTTGATTGACGGGGCAGCTAACGCAGTTTATTCGAAGTTCCCTTTCACCACAACAACTCCTGGTCCTAACTATGCTTCTACTCCTGCGGGAAAAGCAAAGTGTTCTCGTGACATTGGTTACTATTTAAGAATGGTAACTTACTGCTTGGTTTCTGGTGGAACTGGTCCCATGGATGAGTACTTAGTAGCTGGTTTAGATGAAATTAACCGTGCTTATGAGTTATCTCCTAGCTGGTACATCGAAGCTCTAAAATATATCAAGAGCAATCATGGTTTAAGTGGAGATCCTGCTACTGAAGCAAATAGTTATTTAGACTATGCTATCAACGCACTTAGCTAAATCAAGGTTGATTTGGTTGATAAGTCATTAGCCTATTAAAAATTGACAATTAGGACATAAAAGTCAAAATATTTGACTTGTAAAATGGTACTCAGAAGAGTATGCGAATGCCGCGCTGTAAAGCTAGTATTTGTTTACTTTTCTGAGTATTGTCATATTTAAAGAGATGAGGGATAAGGGATGAGAGATGAGGAAAAAACAGAAGCGGAACAGTTGACACTAGAGCAAGCGATCGCCAATTTAAAGCAAAAAGAAGATTTAGGTGATCGTTATTATGCTGCCTGGTGGTTAGGAAAATTTAGAATTACCGAGCCAGAAGCGATCGCTACATTATTAGAAGCATTAGAAGATGAACAGGATCGCGCTCCTGATGGGGGATATCCTCTACGTCGCAATGCTGCCAGAGCACTAGGTAAACTAGGTGACAAAAGTGCGGTAGAGCCGTTATCCCGTTGTTTGGAGTTTCCCGATTATTACGTTAGGGAAGCTGCGGCTCAAGCCTTAGAAATGTTACAAGATCAAAGATGTATTCCGGCATTAACGAAGCTATTAGATGGTGGGGTAGCAGCAGCGATCAGAGTTCCAGGGAAACCCCACTTAGTACAGCCATATGAGGCAATAATTGAAGCTTTAGGTACTTTAGGAGCAAAAGAAGCAACTTCTCTGATTGAGCCATTTACAGAGCACTCAACGGAGAAAGTAAAATATGCCGCAGCCAGAGCAATGTATCAGCTAACTAGGGAAAATAAATATGGCGAGATGTTAATTAAGGCTTTATCAGGGGATGATTTACAATTGCGTCGCTCAGCTTTGATGGACTTGGGGGCGGTGGGTTATCTTCATGCGGGACAGGCGATCGCTGATACCCTAGCTGAAAATAGCATGAAGCTAATCGCTCTCAAAGGATTATTAGAAACTGATCTAGGAAATAATAATACAGAAGTACCAACTATCTCAACGGAGAGCATTAAGATCATGAACCTCATGGATTCTCTTCTTTGATTCAAGTAGGTAGCACCATCTAGTAGGTATTAGGTAGTAAGTAGTAGGTATTAGGTAGTAAGTAGTAAGACGCTCAAACGAGACACGGTTTAGTAAAATGTTTCCTGAGACTGAAAATATACTCTAGGCTGCTAACGAGCCACTGTTCAACAATGCCTGATGTTCAACGATTAATACAAGCAGTAAATCAAGCCGATTCTGCCGATTTACTCCTAGAGACAGTAGAAGACTTATCCGAAGCAGGGGATATCGTCGCAATACCAACCCTGGTTGAAGTTTTAGGATTCAATAATCCTGGTGCTGCGGTTGCCGCAGTCGATGGTTTAATTAAAATTGGCGAACCTGTAATTCCCTATCTCCTAGAAAATCTCGACGGATATAACTATGGGGCAAGAGCTTGGGCAACTAGAGTGTTTGCTGGTATTGGCGATCCTGCGGCTTTAGATTTGTTATTAGAAGCGGCAGTCACAGATTTCTCCCAGAGTGTTCGTCGGGCAGCCGCTAAAGGATTAGGCAGCATTATTTGGTCAAAGTTACCCATTGAGGATGTTGCCGCAGCACAGCAACAAGTATTAAAAACTCTTATCCTCGCTACCGAAGATGGAGAATGGGTAGTTCGTTATGCTGCCATAGTTGGGCTGGAAGCATTGGGCGATACTTTAGCAACAGTACAACCTGAGTTGCTATCAGAAATTATGACGAGGTTTCAGGAGTTAATCGCTAGTGAGCCAGAAGCGGCAATTTGTGCTCGTATTAAATATGCTATTAATCAACTTCAACTTGAGCAATAATAAAAGCAAAGCTATCGGCTACAAGCTTTAATTAAATGGAGTTTTCGACCCTAAAAGCTCCGAATTATTCCAGTTAATCGTATCGCCGATTTCCTGACCATCATGGTAAGCCGCAAGAATAACCTCACTAGTTTTCCCCCAGCAGATTGTACCGTCAGCAGCGATCGCAATTGCCCCCAGATCTCGATTACGACTACGAGATTCTGCTATCGATTTTTCCATGGCATCTTGTAAACTCATGCCATCAGTTACCCGAATCACAATTTTTGCCGCCAGACATTCTTCCATAATGTCCTCGCCAATTCCTGTACAACTCACGCCAGCGGAAGCATCAGCATAATTACCTGCGGGCATTGCCGAATCACTAACACGACCAATTCTTTCTAAACCTTTGCCCCCTGTAGATGTTCCTGCGGCAATTTTGCCTTTGTTGTCCAGTGCTACCACGCCGATTGTACCTTTACGGGGTTCATGAATTAAAGCCTCTTCCGCAACCACTCCCGCCATACTCTTATCAAAATTTTCGTCTCGCTCCTGTATCCATTCCTTGAGACGAATTTCTACCAGAGGATCATACATCGGGATATTTAATTCTCGCAGTAGTTCGTTGGCACCATAGTCTGACAGAACACGATCGTCATCTCCTTGTAAAAACTTTGCTACTTCAATAGGATGTCTGATACGAGAAACATTAATGACCCCGCTAAAACGCTGTCTTGCTCCATCCATCAGGGCTGCACTCATGCGAATTTGACCATCAGACTGTAGTACCGAACCTGTGCCTGCATTAAAAATAGGCTGATTTTCTAGTAGCTGACAACCCATAACAACTGCATCAAGGGCACTACCTCTAAAAGATAGTAATTCATAAACCTCTTCGACAACGGTATGAAGCGCTTTACGAACTGTTGCTTCTCCCTTTTCGCTTCTGATATGTCCTCCTGCGCCACCATGGATAATTAACTTGGGCTGTATTTGATTAGCAGACATAAGTAAAGTAATGAAGATAGATAAAGTATGTAATGCTGACTAAGCTTTTCTGTTAACAGATTGTTTACGACGACGACAACGATCCGAACAGTACTTAACATCATCCCAGCAATTTTCCCATTTTTTGCGCCAAGTAAACGGGCGATTGCATACAGGACAAATTTTTGTCGGTAAATCAGATTTTTTGCGTTGTCGAGACATTTTGAAGGGATGAGGGATGAGGGATAAGGGATGAGGGATGAGGGATGAGGGATGAGAGGATAGAGCGATCGCAATTTCTTTTAAAGACTGAAAACGATAGTAAGGATCGTTAGCTATTTTATAAGTAAATATTATTGCTCGGACTAGGTGCTAAATCTAAAATCGAAAATAGTGCATTAATTGCGAGGTTAGATGGCTATCAAGATTTAAACGAGATTTTAAATCAATAATGTTGTGGTACATACCATGTTCTTGACGATTTTCTACTATCTCTTGAGCCAGATTGAGAGTTATCTGCGGAATTGCCTCAATTTCTACAATATTAGCGATATTAGGGTCTACTTTTTCTGGACTAAGGGGACTAAGGCAATCATAATAGGCAAAGGCTAAAATCGATTCTAGTGGCTGTAGACGCTGTATTGAAACATTGATCGCAGCAGCAACATCCTCAAGACAAACTAGTTGCACTCCCCCTCGCACCAATTCCACTAATATTCGTGCCTGATGTATAGAAAATCCTGGTAGTCTTAACCAATCATCAATAGTCGCCTGATTAACATCAATTTTAATTCCTAACTCAACAGCGATCGCAATTTCTTTTAAAGACTGAAAACGATAGTAAGGATCGTTAGCTATTTTATTCCTGATCCCAATTTGAGACAGCCTAAACATAGAATTAATTTACTCCTTATTTCTAACTCCTCACTTTTTACTTCTTACTTTTTACTTCTTACTTCTTACTTCTTACTTCTTGCTTCTTACTCCTTACTCCTTACTTCTGTACAGACATAGCATGCTATGTCTCTACGATTACTCCTGACTCAATTTAAGCAATATGCTCTAATAATTGACGACGTTTCTGCTCAAATTCATATTCAGTAACTAGACCATCTTCTCGTAATTGATCTAGTTCTCGCATGGCATCGGCGATCGCTTTTACCTGGGGAGATGTATTAAGATTAAGATTATGCTGGCTATGTCCATTAAATTGACGTTCAAACTGTTCTAGATCTTGAACCAGATACCATACTGCATCAATTGCGGCTGCAATTCTGGGAATTGGTGTTGACCATAACAAAATATAAATAACTCCCCATACTGGCTGACCTAAATATAGTTTATGTATGCCTGCGATCGGTGTAATCGTTCCTAATAAGGCTAATCCGACAGCAACAGGGCGTTTCTTATGGTGTTTAAATAATTTATCTAGCACAGAGATTCAAGATTCAATTGTATTCAAGAATTGAGTTTACTTTAGCCTATTTTTTCCCAAATATAATGAATTACTATAAAATTACAAAAACCATTTATTATGACTCTTTTAATAATGAAAAGCTCCAAAAAAAAGGAGTCTAGACTTACTAAACTCCTCAAAAAATATTAAAATTGTTTTCCCAATTCAAGAAACTAATTATTAAGCAGCACTGGTAGATAATAAGTATTCTTTCAATAACTGGGCTTTATCAGTTTTCTCCCAAGGCAAGTCTAGATCGTTACGACCAAAGTGACCATAAGCAGCAACATCTTGGTAGAAACGACCTCCTCTTTCCTGCGGTAAATTGCGCAAGTTAAGAGTTTGAATAATACCTGCTGGACGTAATTCAAAATGCTTTTGAGCTATTTCTAAAAGAGCTTCTTCCGAAACCTTAGCTGTGCCAAAAGTCTCAAGAAAGACACTAACAGGACGGGCAACACCAATAGCGTAACTAACCTGTACCTCGCATTTGTCTGCTAATCCTGCTGCGACAATATTATTAGCTACATAACGAGCCGCATAAGAGGCGCTACGGTCAACTTTTGTGGGATCTTTGCCAGAAAAAGCACCGCCACCATGACGGGAATAACCACCATAAGTATCAACGATAATTTTGCGTCCAGTTAGCCCAGAATCTCCTTGAGGACCACCAACGACAAATTTTCCTGTGGGGTTAACTAAGAAGCGAGTATTATCATTCGGCTTCAAATCTATATCAGCAAACACAGGCTGGACTACCGCAGACCAAAGATCATCTTTGATTCTCTTTTGAACGGCAGTGTTATCAGATAAATCACCAATTGTCTCTGTATGTTGAGTAGAAACTAGTATCGTATCGATCCCTACAGGCTTGCCATCTTCATATTGAACTGAAACCTGAGTTTTGCCATCAGGACGTAAATAAGGCAAATCACCATTCTTACGTACCTCTGCTAAACGACGAGATACACGATGAGCCAAGCTAATGGGCATGGGCATCAATTCTGGGGTTTCGTTACAGGCATACCCAAACATCAACCCTTGGTCGCCAGCACCAATCTTATCAAGTTCGCTGTCACTAAGACTTTCTCTTTGCTCTTGAGCAGAAGTCACACCCTGAGAAATGTCTGGAGACTGTTCATCTAGGGCAATTAATACTGAACAGCTATTGGCAGAAAAACCATTCTCCGCATGAGTATAGCCAATTTCAGTAATTTTCTTTCTAACTAAATCTACGTAATTAACTTGGGCTTTAGTTGTAATCTCTCCCGTAACTAAAACCAAACCCGTATTAACAACGACTTCTGCTGCGACGCGACTCGCTGGATCTTGAGCCAAGATGGCATCTAAAACAGTGTCAGATATCTGATCACAGATTTTATCTGGATGACCTTCTGTAACTGATTCTGAGGTAAATAAATAACTACTAGACAATTTGTGGTAACCCTCTACGAAATTTTATAATAATTTGTGGCACATAGACCTAAGCTTTAAACTATTAAGGAACATAATACAGGGTTGTTTAAGAATTACAAAGCTTGAATTGTTAATAGACTATTAATTTGGACATCTACGGAGTCTAATTGGCAATTCTGATAACGACAGATACCGATTGTTCCTGCCGCCTTTGCTTCTTTTGCCATAATTATGTCCCCAGATGTGTCCCCCACCATTAAGCTCTGTTCTGGTAAGACTCCTAAGCTCTCACAAGCTTGCCAAAAAAGCCTGGGGTCTGGCTTATTTATTTCATTGTCTACCCCCATGCAAAGTTGAATATAATCTTGTAATTGATGATTGGCAACAAAATTTTTTACTTCGATAGTAGAGTCAGCAGATAGTATGCCGATTTTCACCCCTTTATTCGTTAAAGACTCCAAAGTTTCTCTCACATCATCATATAAAGGAGCTGTTTTAGGAGTTTTAGTTAAATATTTTGATTCAGCAACCTCCGCAAAAGCTGACCTGACAATTTTTCTGGATTCATGCCAGCTTCTTCCTGTTTCGGCAACATAAGCAGCGGCAGCGATTTCATTTTCATAGCGACTACCAACTGCCATCAAACCTTGAGGATCTAAAGTATTATCCAATATGCCAAATGCCATCATTAGAGGTTCCCCTACCCCTGGAATTTGAGCATCAATTAGGCGAGCTCTTTCTGTTCCCACTTCTCGCCAAAATTCTAAAGAGTTTTCCAACGTACCATCTTTATCAAAAATAATGGCAGTTATATTATTAAATTTTAAATCTTGACAAGCGATCGCGATCGACAATATTTCCTCCTCCAGGCAAATAATTAACGTCTAATTTCATTTCTAGAGAACGCATTTAAAAGATTTCAAGGCTCTTTAATTCACATTAGACGTACATTAACAAAAAAAGAGAGGGTAATTCCCTCTCAGAACTTTTTTAGATAAAATACAAAATCAGTTACTCTTCTGTTCCTGCCCCTACCATTTCTTCTTCGGAATCTTCAACTATCTCAGTAACTGGTTCTTCCACTGCCTCAGCAACTTCTTCTTCCACTGCTTCAACAACTTCTTCTTCCACTGCTTCAACAACTTCTTCTTCCACTGCTTCAGCAACTTCTTCTTCCACTGCCTCAGCAACTTCTTCTTCCACTGCTTCAGCAACTTCTTCTTCCACTGCTTCAACAACTTCTTCTTCCACTGCTTCTTCCGCTGCTGCCGCTTCAACTTCTTCTAGAGAAATTCCTTCCGCTTCAGCTAATAGCTTCTGACGGTATTTCTCCGCCATTTCTTCTGCTTTATCAAACACTATCTGTCTATTTTTAAGCATATCACCAGGTTCTGGCTCTAGCTGCTTAGTAGATAGTGAGATGCGACCTCTTTCCGCATCCAAGTCAATAATCATCACTTTCAATTCATCATTCACTCCGAAAACGCTATGGGGAGTATCAATATGATCATGAGATATTTCTGAGATATGAAGCAAACCACTTACACCACCAATATCAATGAAGGCACCATAAGGCTTGATTCCACGTACAGATCCTTTGACCACTTGACCCACTTCCAAACCATTCATCTTGCGTTCTACTAAAGCACGACGATGACTTAGAACTAGTCTGTTGCGCTCTTCATCTACCTCTAAGAATTTTAAGGGTAAATCTTCTCCAACTAAATCCTCTTTTGCCTCTCTAGCACTAATGTGAGAACCAGGAATAAAACCACGCAATCCTTCAATTCTGACTAGTGCACCACCGCGGTTAGTAGCAAAAACATTAGAGCGAACCGTTGCATCTTCTTGCTGAAGCTGTCTAACTCTCTCCCAAGCACGCATGTATTCGATACGTCTGATAGATAGGGTTAGCTGCCCATCTTCATTTTCGTCAGTCAAGATAAAGAATTCTCTTGTCTCATCTGCCTGAAGAACTTCTGTGGGATTATCAACTCGATTAATTGACATCTCCTGGATGGGTATATAAGCAGCTGTCTTAGCACCAATGTCAATCAAAGCGCCCCTCGGTTCCATACTGAAAACTGTTCCCGCCACTATGTCCCCAGGACTGAAGTGATAATCGTATTTGTCTAGAAGAGCAGCGAAATCTTCATGAGTGAAACCAATGTCTGTAGTGCTGTTTGCTTGCTGATTGACCATATGGGTAGATGTCCTTAAATTTATTTCCTTATTTTTTTGATGGGATGAGCCTCCTGCTTGATGTACACTCACCTATTCATTGTCTAGCCTATATCTATAAAAATTCTATAGGTATTCAGCCAACAAAAATATCGAGTTTGAGATCAATAAAGTGACCAGAGAAGACACTTTGCCACTGAAATGCTTCTATGTTGTTGGCAAGATAGCATTATAGCATTGTAACTTTTTCTTGGGCTGACCGTAACTTTTTTTTATTTTTTTGGCTAAATATAAATACTTCTTATGATTTTCGTATTTTTCATTACCTATACCTTGATATGCTATACACTTTCTAGTACACAAAATATCTATAGAATTGCTGAGTCGATATAGAATTCAGGAAACACAATCCGCAGTTGCAGCAGTAGACGAATTGGAATTTTGAGTCTCTCCCCAGGCTTGAAGATCTGAATCGGTGGAATTCTCATTTTGCAAATGGTTTAATGTTTCAACAAAATCTCTGATCCCTTGAAACTTTCTATATACTGAGGCAAAACGAATGTATGCCACTTCGTTTTCGTAGCGCAAATTCTGTAAGACTAATTCTCCTATTTCGCTACTGCTGAACTCTTTCCCTGAGTTTTGTTGCAATTTTGCTTCAATATTATCTACGATCGCTTCTGCTTTTTGATAAGCAATCTTGGTTTTCTCGCAAGCTCTCAGTATTCCTCTGAGTAATTTAGCTCGGTCGAAAGATTCGCGGCTACCATCTCTTTTTATTACAGTAATGGGGACTAGTTCAATGCGTTCATAGGTGGTGAAACGCTGTTTACAATTTAAGCATTCTCTTCGACGACGAATACTTTGCCCACTTTCTGTAGAACGGGATTCGAGTACCCTACTTTCTGTATGTTGGCAATTGGGACAGTGCATTTATTTAAAATAGGTGCTTACTATAAATTGTTTATATAAACAACAAATCTGAGCCGTTTCCTACATCATAGTCTGTCTTGCAGCAAACCATAATCAAAAAAGACTCAGAAATGAAGAGTTCTTAATAATACTTAACTTTTTTTCTGATCTACACTTGTAGATTACTGTAGATTACTTTTCAATACGAGGTGGCTCGCGAAAAGCGATCGCAAAAAAGAGAACCGAAAGTGCCATGGCTAAAACCAAAATGTATGCAACAGCTTCCATAGTTAAATTCCTAAAGTGTCTTTACTAATATTTCTATATTACCAACAAAATAACTGAGGTAAGAGTTATTTTGTTTTATTGAATAGAGTTTGATCAGGGAGGCAACAAAATAGCTGCTAGCTTCCTGATCAAACATTAAGGTTTCAGGTGCTAATAGATAGCTTGTGTACTTCTTTAGGAAGCACGAGTAGATTTATCACCCACTTTCTGATAGAAACCCCATTCAACCTGTTCTTCCTCAAGCTCAGGGTCAACACCAGCAAATACGTCTCTGTACAGTGTACGAGAACCATGCCAAATATGACCAAAGAAGAAGAATAGTGCAAATACTGCGTGACCGAAGGTAAACCAACCACGAGGACTAGTACGGAACACACCGTCAGATCCTAATGTTTCAGTATCAAAGTCGAAGGCTTCCCCTAACTGAGCTTTACGGGCATATTTCTTGACAGTAGAGGGATTATCAAAAGTTTGACCATCCAATGCACCACCGAAGAAGGAAACTGTAACACCACCTTGTTCAACACTAAGTTTAGATTCTGCACGACGGAAAGGAATATCCGCTCTAACAACACCATCTGCATCACTCAAGACAACAGGGAATGTTTCAAAGAAGTTAGGCATCCGACGAACACTTAGCTCACGACCCTCAGCATCAGTAAATACTGCGTGTCCTAACCATTGTTGAGCAATACCATCTCCACTATCCATGGCACCAGTACGGAACAAACCACCTTTAGCGGGGCTATTTCCTACATAGTCATAAAATGCTAATTTTTCGGGAATTGTTGACCAGGCTTCAGAACGAGTTAAACCATCGTCCATTGCTGTCTCGACACGACGCTGAATTTCTTGATTAAAGTAACCTTGATCCCACTGATAACGAGTTGGACCGAATAGTTCGATGGGAGTAGTAGCATTTCCATACCACATAGTTCCTGTAACCACGAAAGCGGCAAAAAATACCGCAGCAATACTACTAGATAGCACTGTCTCAATGTTACCCATTCTCAGAGCTTTGTATAGTCTCTCGGGAGGACGGACGCTGAGATGGAACAGACCAGCAATAATACCTACGACACCAGCGGCAATGTGGTGTGCTACTACACCCCCTGGATTAAACGGATTAAATCCTGCGGCTCCCCATTCTGGGGCTACACCTTGGACGTGACCTGTCACGCCGTAGGCATCAGACACCCACATTCCAGGTCCCCACAAACCAGTGAGATGAAATGCCCCAAAACCAAAACAAAGTAGTCCAGATAGGAACAAATGAATACCAAACATTTTTGGTAGATCTAACGCTGGTTGACCAGTACGGGGGTCAACGAATAATTCTAAATCCCAATATACCCAGTGCCATACTGCGGCTAGAAATAGTAAGCCAGAAAGGACGATATGTGCGATCGCAACACCTTCAAAAGACCAGAAACCAGCACTTGCACCAGTTTCACCAGTAACGCTCCAACCACCCCAAGATGTATCTACACCCAAGCGTGCCATGAAAGGTAGAACGTACATACCTTGTCGCCACATCGGGTTGAGAATAGCATCACTAGGATCAAATGTTGCTAGCTCAAACAGAGCCATTGAACCTGCCCACCCAGCTACAAGAGCGGTATGCATCAGGTGAACTGATATTAGTCTTCCTGGATCGTTCAGGACGACTGTATGAACTCGATACCACGGTAGTCCCATAGACTACACTCCTCCTATTGATTAAATAATTTGTTTAGTTATGACCAACGGTCAGACAAACCTCATCGTCATTACGACAAGAAACCTGACCAGATAAAACTGGCTAGCTTAAACGTCACTATTAAAATAGTAATGCTAAAGTTGACCGTTATTTTGTAATCTGTATTTATGCCGCAATCCCTGTGGTTACCGAGAAAATTCTGACAGTAGCCAGCAAAAATTTTGAGCTTATTCAAGAATGACTTGAAATTACTATTATTTAAAGAAGTGTAACTATTGTTAGAACCTATTGCAAGATTTATCGCGGGTTATCGACAAATGTTAAGTTATGTAACAAAAATTAAGTTAATTAATTGACTCTTTAAGTTTTTACTTATTTTTTCTTAGCAGTAGAATTGAATATCGATTCTGAATGGTTGAGTCTCTCAATAACCTGTTCGGCGCTGATTAATCGCTTGAGTACTACCTGCCCGATACTAGAAGTAGCTGGAAGAGTTAGATCTGGTTGTACTTCCACCATCAATACTGCATCTTCAACGGCATACAGCCATAGAACTTCGTCCTGTTGCAGCATCCCGCAGTCAAGACGATTGATTTCAGGTTTTCGTCCCCAGGTTACTTGATCCCAGAGTCCACCAAATTCCCAAACTCTACCGTAAGTCCAGCCATCACTTAGAAAAAAATATTTCACTGTGCCAATAGTTATCTACGTCTAAGTTTGAAGTTAACAAAGTTTGGTGCGAGATTAACTATATAACCTTCAAGCTTTAATTATTTTTATTTTTTTAGTCTATTTTCAATAAAGGTGTTGGTGATTTTATGTATGACGTATATAATGTTTCTTTTTGTAGCTTTAAGCTCCAAGCTTTAAGCTCTAAGCATTTTAAATTCAGTTGAATAAAACAAAATATTGAAAATATATCCTTATCTTTGGAAGATACACAGAAAGCGTTTTTGCTACAGCCTATTTGGAAAACTAATGGGAAATCGCCTCAGTTATCTGAGAATTGTCTAGACGTATTTGTTTGGAGTAATGCAGGCTTTTGTAACTTTATATCCAATATAGCCGACAAGAATATAGAAGCAAAAAAGATTACTAGACAAACTAGAACAGCAATTTGGTTCTTTAAAATGCTTTTGGAAATCAAACAAAATGGTCAGTTTAATCACGATAAAATAATTGATGAATTGTCATATAATACAAAAAATGACAAGGCTTTTGCTTCGGCGGGGAATGTGACTAATAAGTATATGAAAGGCACAAGATTAACGAATCCAATTATTTTAAAATCTGAAATCAAAAATATTATTCTTGGCGGCGGGCAAGATCTCTTAAGTCCAGAAAGAAGATTTGATGCTATCGTATTTAAT
>CALLPS010000136.1 GCA_938015355.1 uncultured Pleurocapsa sp. | reverse complement strand
TGCCACTTTTTAGCGATTCAGAATTACGAGCCAGCTCTAATATCCAGCAAAAGCAAAGTCTATTAAATAGCTATGTCAAAGCCTATGGTCTTTATAATAGTATTGCTGCTTTTGATTTAAATGGTAATGTGATTGCCCAGTCTGCGGGACTTCCCTTATCTAACCATAAAGATCGTAGCTATTTTCAAACAGCATTAAAAACGAATGAAGCATTTTTGAGTCAACCACTTTTTTCCAAGAATACTGGCATCCGAGCAATCTATCTAGCTGCACCAATTAAGGATAGTAAAAGTGGACAAACTATCGGCGTTATGAGAGCCAGAATGCCAGTCGAAAAATTACAGGATCTAGTTTTTGCTGGTGAATTTAAGCAAGCTTATTTATTAGATGATCAAGGAGAGATTTTTGTCGCTCCTGATACGCCAAAGTATCAAGAAATCTTCTCTAGTAACAATCAAAAAATTCCTTTGTCGTCCCGTTTTGATTTTCATCAGCAGTTGACTCGTGAGTGGGATCGTCGTCGTAATGATAGAGAGATGCAGACGACAGGAAAACAAAAAGTAGTTAAGCAGCCCCAATCTGTTTTTAATGGACAGGAAGAAGTTGCTTATTTCACTACCTTCTCCGATATTGATGCCGAGTTTTTAGATGATTTTATTGATTTAGGTTGGAGTACCGTAACGACTATTGACTATGAAGTTGCTAAAGCAACTCAGAAGCAATTGTTACAAGTATTTCTGGTGGGCACAATAATTATTGGGCTGATCATTACCGCATTAGCTCGATTAATCGCTACCAGAGCCACCCAACCTATAATTGAAGCAGCCGAGACAGTAAGAAGCATTGGGCAAGGTGATTTCGGTACCAGAATTGCTATTAAAGGGCAAGATGAACTAGCTATTTTAGGTCTTAACATCAATAAAATGGCAGGACAAATTGAAGATCTACTTCATATCCAAGAAGCAGAAACTAAACGTCAACGTCAGGAAAAGGAAAAGCTTCAGCAAGGAGTAATGGGATTACTTCTAGATGTTGAAGGGGCACAAAAAGGAGACTTAACGGTTAGAGCTCAAATGACAGATGGAGCAGTGGGCTCAATCGCTGATGCCTTTAACACGATTATCAGTAAACTGAGGGGACTTTTGCAGAAGGTACAGGTAGTTTCTAGCGAAGTTGGTCAATTATCCTTGGCGGGGGAAGAATCGGTACGTCAGCTTTCGGAATCTGCTATGAGTCAGACAGAAGAAATGACCCAGGCATTAAGCAGTATTGATCAAATTAATCAGTCTGTGGAAACTGTCGCTAACTATGCTCAAGAAGCAGCTAAAATCGCTCGTCAAGGTTCAATTCAAGCGAAAGAAGGTGATTTAGCGATGGATGAAACGGTAAATAGCATCGAAAAAATTAGAGATACCGTAGCTAATACCTCGAAAAAAGTAAAACAGTTGACAGAATCCTCTCAAGAAATCGCTCAAATTGTCGAGATTATTTCGGGGATTTCGGAAAAAACCAACTTACTGGCGTTTAATGCTTCGGTTGAAGCCGCACGGGCAGGGGAACATGGAGAAGGATTTAGAATTGTTGCCGAAGAAGTTCGTCGTCTTGCAGATCGTATTACGGGAGCAACTAAAGATATTCAACAGTTAGTTAACACTATTCAGCAAGACACAACTTCGGTGCTGCAAGGGATGGAAACAAGTACTTCTGAAGTTGTCAACGGTAGTGAACTAGTACGTATGACCAAGCTTAATCTACGAAATTTGGCAGAAACTAGTAACCAAATTGATGAGTATCTCAAATATATTTCTACCAATACCATTGCTCAAACCAACACTTCTCAGGAAGTTAATCAGAAAATTAGTGGTATTGCTACTTTAGCAAAAACGAATTCTAC
The DNA here is from genome assembly GCA_938015355.1 of uncultured Pleurocapsa sp. Lineage (GTDB taxonomy): Bacteria > Cyanobacteriota > Cyanobacteriia > Cyanobacteriales > Xenococcaceae > Waterburya. The sequence goes on along the minus strand of CALLPS010000136.1, from coordinate 2,273 downwards.
GGAAGCGCAAAACGTGGTGCAGTCTTTGCAAACTCTGGTATCTGAAGCGGATAATCTCCAGTCTTCAATTTCTCAATTCAAGCTGGAAGCTTAAAGTAATAACGGGGACAGTCAGGTAAATTTATTTTTAATTGATCTGACTTTTCTATCTCATGGCATCAATCACTATTCCTCTAGAAGAAATCTGATCAAAAATGAGCTCTCAGTTAGATCCTGCTATTCTCGCTGCTATTACCGCCGAGGCACGTCAATGTTTTCTGGATGAAGATGCTCCAGAGTATATTCAACTGCTACAATCGGGTTTTCAAGACCGAGAAAATCCCGACTACAATGATTTATTGCGGGCGGCTCACTCCCTCAAGGGGGGTGCAGGATTGGCATCCCTAAGTAGCTTGCAAAAGTTGGCACATAAGCTCGAAGATGTGTTAGTGGGGTTACAACAGGAGAAAATTCCCGAAGTAGAATTGGCTTGGGCTTTAGTTGAGAAAAGTATTGATGAGGTCGGATACGTTGTCAGTCAGGCACATACTATAGACAATGCGATCGCTAATCCTGAATTGATTATTGCTCTGGAATCTTTAGTTGGCTCGGATTCTGAGTCAGAAGAATCTAGTGATAGTGATCAGGGGTTTAGTCATGACAATAATGCTCTAATTCGCACTACCCTCACTGAAGAATTAGAAAATAGCTTTGTTGTGATTGAAGAGTTGGAGATGGATGCGGCTACGGAATTGGTTGAGCCATTGCTATCTGGTTTTGCTGATGAATGTAGTTTTTTAGCTGAAACTTTGGATCTTCCTTGGTTAGGAGAGGCAGTATCCCCCATAACTGAAATATTAAAATCTGACCCTATAGAAGCCTTGCTCTTAACCCAAGAAATTATCCGTAATTTACGTGGGGAAATTGCTGAGTATCTGGAACATCTGGAATCTGTTCCCTCGGAATCAGAATCTCAGGGAGAAATAGGAAGGGAGCAAAATATTGAGCACAATTTGCTTGCTAATACCTTAAATCAAGATCTAGAGGAGATGTGTCAGGCGATCGCCGATCTGGCAATGGATACCCCAGAATCAGAGATCAACGAAGCTTTAGCTGGTTTTGCCGATGAGTGTACTTTTTTGAGTGAAACCCTAGAATTACCCTGGCTAGGAGAAACTGTCGCCTCCGTAGGGGAAATTTTAGAGTCATGCGATCCTCTTGAAGCTCTACTAACAGTACAGGAATTGCTCAGGGAAATTCGCCAACAACGAGACCAATATCTAGCAAATTCTCTTAATGAAGTAGAAGAAGCTGATGAATTCTCTGAAGCAGATCAACTATTAGAAGAAGCTGATGACTCTGAGAGCTCTTTTGATTTTCCTGAAAATGGGGAAGATACTGCGTTAAGTACGATGATGTTTGCCCCTCCGACATTATCTCCAGAGAAGATAATAACTAAAGTAGTAGAAACTAAAAAGCCTGTTACTAATAGTCAGGTAAGAATCTCTTTAGAAAAACTAGAGGGGATGACTAACAATGTGGAAGAATTAATCCTCGGTCAATCCCGTATTAGTCGTCAACAGAGGGTTTTAAATCAAGCAAATCGTCGTTTGCGATCGCTTACTCGCCAATTTGAACCAATTCGGGAACAGATTCAAAATCTATATAATCAGCTTGCTGTTAGTCCTACTGGTAGATCCGCTACGGATTCTGAAGATGATTTTGATTCCTTGGAAATGGATCGCTATACAGATCTCCACAGTAGTTTGCAATCTTTTCAGGAATTGATGTTGCAGATCCAAGAAACTCGCACTGATATTGATTTTATCGACCGAGAATTGGCGGAAGGTTTGGAACATACGGAGAAAAATCTAGACACTTTATATTCTAAGGTTACTGATTCTCGCCTAGTTCCTTTTGATGTCCTAGCGAAACGCTTTATTCCTCAACTTCGTGGTCTAAGTCAGCGTTTTGATAAGCCAGTTGATTTAGAAATTGAGGGCAAAAACACTCTCGTTGACCAAATTCTGCTGGAACAACTACAAACTCCCCTGACTCATTTGCTCAATAATGCTTTTGATCATGGAATTGAGTCTAAGTATGAGCGGATTGCAGGGGATAAACCTGAAAGAGCGACGATTACGCTCCAGGCACAACTTAAAAACAACCAACTAGTGATTAAGATTAAAGACGATGGAGGCGGCATTAATCCCCAAAAAGTATTTAAGCGGGCAGTAGAGAGAGGAATTTGCCCTCCAGAAAAATCAATCAACGATTTTCAACCTGAAGAAATT
>CALLPS010000135.1 GCA_938015355.1 uncultured Pleurocapsa sp. | reverse complement strand
GGTTGGTCTTTTAGGACGTAATGGAGTGGGCAAAACTACTTTGTTGCGGAGTATTATTGGCTTAAATAAATTAACCAAAGGCAGTTTATCTTTTAATAATAAAGATATCACTAAAGCACCTACTTATAAGCGATCGCGTTATGGTATCGCCTACATACCCCAGGGAAGAGAAATTATCCCCTATCTCTCCGTATTGGATAACCTCAAATTAGGCTTTAGTGCCAGTGGTAAAAGTAGCAAACGTATCCCCTCAGAAATCTTTGAATTCTTCCCCATGCTAAAAGAACATTTACCCCGTCAAGGAGGCTTACTTAGTGGGGGACAACAACAACAACTTGCGATCGCTCGTGGGTTAATGTGCAATCCTCAATTAATGCTGCTAGACGAACCCACAGAAGGAATTCAACCTTCGATTGTGCAAGAAATTGAAGATACTCTAAAAAGAATTAACGAAGAAAAAGGCATTACTGTAATAGTTGTGGAACAGAAAATTGATTTTATTCGCCAACTAGCCAAAAGCTTTTTTATAATGGATAAAGGTGCGATCGTAGCTAAGGGAACGACACCAGAATTAACGGATTCTTTGGTGCATCGATATTTAACTGTTTGATTAATAATAAAAATTTTTATTTAGATAAATTTAGATAAATATTGCGCAGCCAATTAAAAATCTTTGCACTTAATATTAATCCCAATCCCCAAAATGCTAATGCTATAAGAGAACCTGGAAATGCAGAGTAAATATTGATGCATTCTCTCGATCTATAACTAGAATAAGGTGCACCTACCCCACAATCTATATGCTTGTAGTTTGTATTGAAATTATTAGTAATTTTATTCCCAGAGTAAATCAAAAAGTGGTCGGTAAAAAAATTGCTATTTTTCTCTTCCAAAATAATTTGATAAAGATTAAAGGATTTAACAATTTGTTCAATTCCATCTACAGGATAATCTTGATGATTTTGCCCAAAAAGCCGATCTTTAACTTTTAATTGTTGCACTCTTTCAATTTTAGGATTGTTTGGTGTTTTGACATAAATATAATGGGTGCCAGTAACTTTAGTTTGATCATTAATCAAATAGTAACTGAGAGATCTACTTTGTCGAATATCTTTAACGTGATGAATTTCTTCTTGGTGAGTTTCAAAATTGTAACCAATAACGAGATCGCCTGAATGTAATTCTTCTATGGGAATGTTACCATTCGGAGTTAAAATCAAAGTCTCTGATGCCAAACTATTACTTGCAGCATAAACAGGATAAATATTCAAGCAATAAAACGCAAAAGTAGCAATTATATTTATAAATAAAAAATTAATTATTTTACGAACTACGCACATTTAATATTAGTAATCAATCTAAATAAAAATATTATAGTAACTGTATAAGAATAAAAAAATTCTCCATTTAGCAGTAATTTAATTACTGCTTCAACGTCTTTGTGAATACTGCGATATTTTTTACCAAGAATTTTAATATTCCTTTTAAATGTTGGTGAAGCCTCAACTTTAACAAAAGATTGCTTGCTCATTGTTTAATCTGACTAAAGTTGCTCGACTGGTATTGTTTCGCCGTTTTTCACCTCTTGCCAAGCTTGGCGTAAATCGCTTAATATCTCTTTTTTTGTTAAATTGTCTTCCTCTATTTCTTCCTTATCTATTTGACGATATCTCTCTATTTCCGATTGCGTTTCTAGCCAAAATTCACCCCCAAACTTCCCCGCAATGTCTGCTAAGGGATTATTGACTACTGGTGTTGTTTGAGAATGTTTCTGAGAAGTTTTATCTGTCGCCATTTTATTTTCACAACGCTGATTTTATTTTAGCTGTTGGTAGTTTAAAGATTGTCAAATTGCGATTTTGACTAACTAAAATTTTCCGACATCGATATCTAACTATTTAGTCATTATAGAAAATGTTATATTATTCGTTATAACAGAATTCGCTTGAGTAAAGATTGTGAAATTAAAAGTGACTACAGTTGGTAATTCAACTGGGGTAATTTTGCCTAAAGAACTTCTGGAAAAACTACGTATCAATAAAGGTGACTCCCTATATGTCACCGAAACGCCTAGAGGAGTCGAACTAAGTCCTTACAATGAAGAATTTGCTACTCAAATGGAAATCGCAGAAGCAATTATGCGTGAGGATCGAGACGTGCTAAGGAAATTAGCCGAATGATTGCACCTGTTTGGGTTGAAGAAGCAGTAGTAATTGCTATTCACCGCCGTCAATTAGCAGAACATGGTGGTAGCCCTAAAGGATACCCCCATTCGAGGGCAAGCCGCGCTGCATACGATGGAATTAGAGATCGTGGATTATTAGAATCAGCATTATATAGACCAAAAAATCAATATGCTTATGGTAATCCCAGCATCTTCGATTTAGCAGCAGCCTATGGATATGGCATTGCCAAGAATCATCCTTTCATCGATGGTAACAAGAGAACATCCTACGTTGTCATGCGAACTTTCCTTAAGCTAAATGGCTACGATATTCAAGCATCAGCAACAGAAAAGTATGAGATATGGATACGACTAGCAGATAGTCAGATAGATGAAACAGATCTAGCTAAGTGGATTGAATCAAAGTCAGTAGAAGTAAAATAGCGATCGCCTTATCGAAGACTTAGGGTTGATTGATTGCATAAAAGCGATCGCTCGTAAAAACTGACGTTGCATCAGCACTCATCATCAGTATTTTTTTTAGTCTGATTTTGGTTAAGCCATTCCAACAGCATAAACAGTAATTTAATTAGGAAGATTGCAATTGTCGCTTCGGGATTTAGCCAGCTAATTAGAGTTATGACTATAAAGTTAATTGCTTTTAAGATTGCAGGATTTACTTTTGGTTTTTTCGGTGTTGGAGTGCGATCGATAACAGGAACAACAATTATGATTTGGGTTTCGTTTTGCTTTGCTGGTTTCATTGGTTTGCTTTGTAAATTGAACTATCTACATAATGCAAACTTAAGCAATTATCCGAAAGAGCTTGTAAATGCTCGTATTTAAAAGTATGAATAGTACTTTATGATTTATTTCTAGCTTTTTGAGGCACTGTTTTTAATTAGCTACAGTACTTATGATTTTTTTTGTAAAAACTCGCGCATTTATACGCACTGTTTCGTTAAAGTAATTCACCTACTACCCACTACCCACTACCCACTACCCACTACCCACTACCTACTACCCACTAGATGGTGCTACCTACTACCTGAATACGATTGACTCAGTTAACTAGACGTTAAATTATCACTACTACTCGCGCATTTATACGCACTGTTTCGTTAAAGTATAGGAAGTGTATTTTGCTGGCTACTGATGAGTAAGAAAAGAAGAGGCGGTTATCTCGCTACAGCAGAAGGAGTTAAGAAGCTTAAGGAAGCAAAGCGGGTTAAAAAGTATACTTATCAGCAAATTGCCGACGCAGCCAAGGAAACGGAAGATAAAGTTAAACGGCTGTTTAATCCTCAATGGGGTGATGGTAAATACAAAGTTGGGGAAGAAGCGGTAGAGGCTATTTGTGATGTATTGGATTTAAAGCCAGAAAAAATTGTTAGTAAGTGGCATATAGAAACAATAAAAAAAAATTATCGTTCAAAGCTCAGATTTACAGATTTACCAACAGAAAGTAATCAATTAAATAATCTTACTCATCTTGATTTTTCTAGCAGAAAATTAACAAAAATCCCACAAGAAGTTACTCGACTAAAAAATCTTACTCATCTTTATCTATATTATAATTCACTAACTAGTTTGTCTACAGAAATTGGGCAATTAAAAAATCTTACTCATCTTTATCTACATTGCAATTTGCTAACTAGTTTGCCTGTAGAAATTGGACAATTAAATAATCTTACTTATCTGCATATTGGGAACAACTTATTAACGAATTTGCCATCAGAAATTGGTCAATTAGTTAAATTAAAAGAAATAGATATTAGAGCAAATAATTTGAATAGTTTGCCAAAAGAAATTGGTCAACTGAAAAATCTAAAAAAACTTTGTCTCACTGAAAATAAATTAACGAGTTTGCCACCAGAAATCGGTCAATTAGTTGAATTAGAAGAAATAGATATTAGAACAAATAATTTGAATAGTTTACCAAAAGAAATTGGTCAACTGAAAAATCTAAAAAAACTTTATCTTACTGAAAATAAATTAACGAGTTTGCCACCAGAAATCGATCAACTAAGTAATCTTAGAGAACTTTATGTGAGAGAAAATCCTCTAAAAGATTTGCCTCCAGAAGTTAAAGAAAGAGACAATGAACCTGCTACCATAATTAATTACTATTTATCTTTACACAAAAATCAACAAAAACCACTCCATGAGGCAAAAATGCTCTTAGTTGGACAGAGTAATGTGGGAAAAACTTGCCTTAGAGAAAGATTGATTAGAAATTATTACGATCCATCCCGCAATAAAACCAATGGTATTGACATTGAAAATTGGAAAATTCAGGTAGATGATAAAGAACTACAGGTTAATATCTGGGATTTTGGCGGACAGGAAATTATGCACTCTACTCACCAATTCTTTTTAACTAAACGTAGTCTCTATCTTTTGGTACTCGATACAACTCAAAGCGAAGAAGAAAACCGTATTGAATATTGGCTAAAAATTATTCAGAGTTTTGGCAAAGATGCCCCTGTAATTATTGTCGGTAATAAAGCCGATCAACATCCTTTAGATATCGATAAGAGAGGTTTACAGAAGAAATATTCTCAAATTAAAGCTTTTTATGAAGTATCTTGTGAAACAAGCAAGGGAATTTCAGAATTAGCAGAATTTGTCAGGCAGGAAATTAATCAACTGGAACATATTGATGATGTATTACCTTTACCTTGGTTTAATATCAAAGAAAAACTAGAAGACTTAGCACTTGATAAAGACTATATTCCCTACGAACAATACGAGTCTTTATGCGAAGCAGAAGAAGTAAACAAAGAAGATAATCAACGCATCTTAATTAGGTTACTAAACGATCTAGGAATTGTGCTTAATTTCCAAGACGATCCTCGGCTAGAAGATACTCACGTACTCAATCCTGAATGGGTGACTAATGGAGTGTATAAAATCCTTAACGATCGCAATTTAATTGTAGAAGATCGCGGTATTCTAACCATTCCCACAATTAAAAGAATTCTCGACAAGAAACGCTATCCCGTCAGAAAGCATCTGTTTATTATTGGCATGATGCGGAAGTTTGAATTGTGTTTTGATATCGAATCAGACAAACAATTTCTCATTCCCGATATTTTACCCAAAGAAGAACCCTATACAGGAGAATGGGACAATACTCTGGCATTTGAATATCACTATCCCGTATTACCTGGGAGTATTATTTCTCGTTTTATTGTGCGGATGAATCACTATATTCATCAAACAACCTATTGGCGTAGTGGGGTAGTCTTGGGACATGAAGGTAATTTGGCTTTGGTTAAAGCAGATCGAGAAGATAAAATTATTAAAATCCGTGTCAATGGTAAAGCCAATACTAGACGCAATCTGTTAACAGCAATTCGTTCTCAATTTGACTATATCCATAAAACTATCCCTGGTATCGTGCCAATAGCAAAAGTACCTTTAATCGAACATCCCGAAATCATCTTAGACTATCAAGATTTATTAGATTTAGAATCGATGGGAGAAAAAGATATGATAGTTCCTAAACTTAAACAACGCATTCCTCTAAGACAACTATTGGATGGAATCGAAGAACCACAAAATCGTGGTGATAAACGTTTTAGAAATAAAGATAATTTATGATTTAAAGACAAATTATTACAAACCAAAAATCCGCTTCAAAAACTGAAATATAACTATGGCTCAAAATATGGCTCAAAAGCTAGTATTAATGGATCATGATGGTGCGATCGATGATTTCCTATCCCTAATCTTGCTCATGACGATGAAGGAAATCAAACCCCTAGGAATCGTTGTGACTCCAGCCGACTGTTATATCGAAGCTGCGACAAGTGTCAGCCGTAAAATATTAGATTTAATGCAGCGTAGTAATATTTCCATTGCTAAAAGTACCGTCAGAGGTATTAACCCCTTTCCTGCGGATTTTCGTCGCGACTGCACGATTATCGACCATTTTCCTATTCTTAACGAGTTAAATGCGATCGCAACACCCTTAGCAGAAATAACAGGACAACAATTTATCATTCGGCAATTACAGCATGCACCCGAACCAGTAACCCTAATGGTAACAGCACCTCTAACTACAGTCGCAGAAGCGATCGCAATTGAACCAAAAATCAGAGAAAAAATCGCCGAAATTGTCTGGATGGGAGGAGCCTTAACTGTCGAGGGAAACGTCCAAAAAGCCTATGCTTTAGAAAATGATGGCACGGCAGAATGGAACGTATTTTGGGATGCGATCTCTGCTAAACAAATCTGGGATACCGATATTCCCTTAACTTTATGTCCTTTGGATTTAACTAATAGCGTCCCCGTAACTGCCAAATTCATCCGTACTTTAGCCCAGCAGCGCAGATATCCCATATCAGATTTAGTAGGCTTGTGTTATTCCTTAGCCATTCCCCAAGATTACTATTGCTGGGATATTTTAGCTACGGCATATTTAGCCCGTCCAGAACTATATAAGATAGAGGAGAAGGAGACAGATATAATTACGACTGGTGCAAGTCAAGGAAGAACTATCCTTAAATCTGGTGGTAAAAAGATTAAGGTAATGACCGAAGTAAATAAGGAAGAGTTTTATAGTTATTTATTACAACAGTTTGCTCGGTAAATTTTATGATTTGTTTCAAGGTTTAAATCATTGATTGTATACGTTTCAGACAATGGGATCAGAACTTCGATCATCTTCTAGAAACTTCTTGAGCTTTGGCATAAGCGCTAACTACTGCTGGACGAGATGCCATATTATTAAACCAGCGTTGGAGATGAGGAAAATTATCCAAGTTTTGTCCTTGTTTAGCATAGGGCACGATCCAAGGATAACAAGCCATATCTGCGATGGAATATTTCTCTACGATGAAATCCTTTCCTGCTAATTGTTTATTCAAGACCCCATATAGTCGATTAGTTTCTTGCACATAGCGATCGATCCCATAGGGAATTTTCTCTGGTGCATAGTGACTGAAATGATGATTTTGTCCTGCCATGGGCCCTAAACCGCCAACTTGCCAAAATAGCCATTCCGATACCGTTTTGCGATCGCGCAAATTATCAGGTAAAAATTTTCCTGTTTTCTCCGCCAGGTAAAGTAATATCGCCCCAGATTCAAACACAGAGATTGCTTCGCCACCATCATCAGGTGCAGTATCAACAATTGCTGGCATCTTATTATTCGGGGATATCTGCAAAAATTCGGGTTTAAATTGATCGCCCTTCCCAATATTGATGGGATGAATTTGATAATCTACTTCCGCTTCTTCAAGAAAGATGGTTATTTTGTGACCGTTGGGTGTCGGCCAGTAATATAGCTGAATTGTCATAGTTTTTGGGTAATGACAGTAATCGAAGTTATTTGATCTCTATTTTTAGTGTACTGAATTTGGG
>CALLPS010000134.1 GCA_938015355.1 uncultured Pleurocapsa sp. | reverse complement strand
ACTACTACTACTACTACTACTACTAATACTACTACTACTTATTACTTATTACTTATTACTTATTACTTATTACTTATTACTTATTACTTGTTACTTACGAACAGTTAACTTAAAAACTCCTGGTTTCAAACTGGATGCGGTTTAACACCCTGACACACAAAAAAAGAGGGACAACTGCCCCTCCTAATTGCTTGAAAGTAATTTTTAAACTAATCTCTAACCGACAGAAGAGAAATAAACTTTTGATTTAACAGGATCAGGATTCATAGTCTGATCTCCTTCTTCCCATCCCGCAGGACAAACTTCATCAGGATTTGCTTGTACGTGTTGAATTGCTTTGAGGGTGCGTAACGTCTCGTCTACACTGCGACCAAAGGAAAGATTATTGATTGTTGCATGTTGAATGACCCCTTCCTTATCAATAATAAATAGACCCCGCAAGGCGACTCCTGCATCGGGATCGAGAACATTGTAGGCAGTACTAATTTCTTTCTTAATATCAGAAACTAGAGGATAATCAATATCACCAATACCACCTTCCTTACGATCGCTTTGTATCCAAGCTAAATGAGAAAATTCACTATCTACAGATACTCCTAAAATTTCTGTATTGATCGATTTAAACTCTCCATGGCGATCGCTAAATGCAATAATTTCAGTTGGGCAAACAAAGGTAAAATCCAAAGGATAGAAGAATAAAACTACGTATTGACCACGATAGTCAGATAATTTTACGGTTTTAAATTCTTGATCAAAAACAGCAGTGGCAGTGAATTCGGGGGCTTCTTGCCCTACTCTCAAACATCCTTCTGTAGTCATAATTTTTATCTCTTTAAAATTACCAAATGGCTTTGGTTTACAATTTATACAAATTTTACGAATCTTAATCAATATATCATAGTCATAACGAGACCGAGTTTTTCTATAACAGGGATTAATCTAGTTCTCGTCTACCTTCCAAAGCTCTGGCTAGGGTAACTTCGTCGGCATATTCGAGATCTCCCCCCATAGGTAAGCCAAAAGCGATTCTGGTGACTCTGGTGAAAGGTCGAAGTAAGCCATTGATATAGAGAGTGGTAGTTTCTCCTTCAACGCTGGGGCTGATCGCCAAAATAATCTCTTTGATTTCTGACTTGGTTACACGTCGTACCAGGGCTTCGATATTGAGTTGTTCGGGTCCAATGCCATCCATGGGAGAGATTACTCCTCCTAAGACATGATACAGACCGCGATATTCTCTGGTTTTTTCCAGGGCAATAGTATCACGGGAGTCTGCCACCACACAGACAGTAGAGCGATCGCGATTTTTATTACTACAAATAGAACACACAGGTTCAGCGGAAAGATGAAAACAGACCTTGCACAGACCGACCTGTTGCTTTGCTGCCACTAAAGCTTGGGCTAGTGCCTGAACCTCTTTTTCTGGACGTTTAATTAGGTGTAGGGCTAATCTTTGGGCAGTTTTGGGGCCGATGCCTGGTAAAAGCTGTAATTGCTCAATTAAGCGAGCTAAAGGAGGCGTATAAATGATTTGCTCCGAGAAATATGCTTAAGTTTCAGAGAAATTATTATATCAAATCTGGCGTTGGTCATTAATTGTAATACTAGTAGCTGAAGATAGCAAAATCTATATTTCTTAATCAAATCTTAGAGACTAGTTATTACTATAAAGTAGAGAAAACCATCACCTCTGCACCAGTTAATCTGCATCCAACCAAGAATATTTCATAAAATACCTTTAAGACTAAAAAATAAATTCCTGACATAACCAAGCAATACTAAATACTAATGACTAGTACCGAATCCATCAATAGTGCGATCGATCTCAATGAACCAAAATATTATTTTAATCGAGAACTAAGCTGGCTCGAATTTAATCGGCGAGTTTTAGCAGAAGCACTGGATGAGAGAACACCATTACTAGAGCGTCTCAAGTTTATGGCAATTTTCAGCTCTAACCTAGATGAATTTTTCATGGTTAGGGTAGCAGCCTTAAAAAAGCAAGTGGTAGCAGGGGTGAGCAAGCTATCGGCAGATGGTCGTACTGCTCCTCAACAATTAGAGGCAATCTCCGAAGTTCTCACCCCAATGTTTCAACAACAGCATCATTTTTTTGAAAAAACCCTCAGAAAAGAATTAACTAAATCGGGAATTCATATACTAGACTATGTAGATCTTAATCAGGAACAGAGAACTTACATTAACAGTTATTTTGAAGATTATATTTTTCCTGTTCTCACTCCTTTAGCCGTAGATCCATCTCACCCGTTTCCTTATATTTCCAATCTCAGTTTGAATCTGGCTGTAGTACTAAAAGATCCTGCCATTGATAACGAATTATTTGCCAGGGTTAAAATTCCCAATGTATTACCACGCTTTGTCGCCCTCCCAGAAGAATTAAGACAAAAACATCGAGGTAAAAGTGGAATTTGGACTGGAGTTCCAATGGAACAAATTGTTACTCATAATCTGGAGTATCTCTTTCCAGGGATGAATATATTAGAGTCTTACGCTTTTCGGGTAACTCGTAACGCAGATCTTTCAGTAGAAGAAGATGAAGCAGATGATTTACTACTTGCGATCGAAAAAGAACTACAAAAACGGCGCATCGGCGGCTCTTCTGTCCGCTTAGAAATAGAGGCTGCTGTTCCCCCCGAACTTCGCACCACCATTATGAGTGAATTAACTCTAGAAGAAAACGATGTTTATGATGTTAATGGCTTATTGAGTTTAGGGGATTTAATGTCTTTTATGTCTTTACCCCTGGCAAAACTGAAGGATAAGCCCTGGAATGCGGTATTACCTCCCCGCCTCAGTTGGCTAATGGAAAAAGAAACTGAACCCAGCGGAGAATGCGAAAATTTTTTTAACGTAATCCGCAATGGAGATCTTTTAGTTCATCATCCCTATCATTCTTTTAGTAGTACCGTCCTGCGATTTGTTACCGAAGCTGCCTATGATCCTAGTGTATTGGCGATCAAAATGACTTTGTATCGTACTTCTGGGGATTCTCCGATCGTAAAAGCCCTAATTGCCGCAGCTCAAAATGATAAGCAAGTAGTAGCCTTAGTAGAGTTAAAGGCTCGTTTCGATGAAGAAAATAATATTCTTTGGGCAAGAAAGTTAGAAAAGTCTGGAGTTCACGTAGTTTATGGTGTAACAGGACTCAAAACCCACACTAAAATTACTCTGGTTGTGCGGCAAGAAAAAGAAAAAATTCGCCGTTATGTCCATATTGGGACAGGAAACTATAACCCAAAAACTGCCAAGATCTATACTGATTTCGGTCTATTGAGCTGTCGAGAAGAGCTGGGGGCAGATTTGACTGATCTGTTTAATTTTTTGACTGGTTATTCACGACAAAAATCTTATCGTAAATTGCTGGTTGCTCCCGTTAGCTTACGAGAAAGGATGATTGAAATGATTAAGCGAGAAGCGGAAAATTGTCGCCAAGGAAAATCAGGACGCATTGTGGCAAAAATGAATTCTTTGGTAGATCAACAGGTCATTCAAACTCTTTACGAGGCTTCTCAAGCAGGAGTAAAAATTGATTTGATTGTCAGAGGAATTTGCTGTTTAAGACCTGGATTACCTGAAATTAGCGATAATATACAGGTGATTAGTATTATCGGTCGTTTTCTAGAACATTCTCGTGTTTTCTATTTTCATAATGACGGTGCAGAAGAACTTTTTATTGGTAGTGCCGATTGGATGACTCGTAATTTAAGCCGACGGGTAGAAGCAGTTACACCCATCGAGTCTCCAGATATTTTCAGCGATCTTCAAGAAATTTTAGGGGTAATGTTAGCCGATAATCGCAAGGCATGGGAATTGCAGGCAGATGGAACATTTATCCAACGAAAACCCCAAAAAGGTGAGGAAGCTCAAAGTACTCACGATATCTTTATGGAAATGGCTCTACAGTCAGCAGGAATCAAGTCGGATTAAAGCCATCAGGCTTTGATTAAAAATAACTCAAAATCTTATCAATTGATAGCTACCTAAAGCTCTTTAATTGTCTTAACCCGAACTGAGGTGTTTAACTCATGAAAGTTGCCGTATTCAGTGCCAAACCTTACGACCAGGAGTTCTTAACCGCGGTTAATCAGAAATATGGTCATGAACTAAAGTTTTTTATTCCTAGCTTGGATTCCCAGACAGTAGCTCTAGCTGAGGGGAGTGAAGCCGTGTGTGTGTTTGTTAACGATCGCCTTGACCGTAAAATCATTGAAACTCTAAGCCAGCAAGGGATTAAGCTGATCGCTCTACGGTGTGCAGGATACAATAATGTCGATCTTGATGCTGCACAAGAACTGGGAATTACCGTTGTCAGAGTTCCCGCCTATTCTCCTTATGCTGTTGCCGAACATGCGATCGCCCTAATTCTAACTCTTAATCGTAAGATACATCGTGCCTACTATCGTGTTCGCGAAGGAAATTTTGCCCTCAATGGACTCTTGGGTTTTGATTTGCATGGTCGTACCGTGGGCATTATTGGGACAGGTAAAATTGGTCGCATCGCTGGTAAGATACTCCATGGTTTTGGCTGTCACCTACTAGCTTATGATCTATATCCTAATTCTGAATTTGGGGAACAATATGGTGAATATGTGAGGTTAGAAGAATTATTGGCACAATCGGATATTATTAGTCTCCATTGTCCTCTAACCCCTGAAACTTATCATTTGATTGATGACCGAGCGATCGCTCTAATGAAGTCTGGGGTAATGCTAGTTAACACGAGTCGTGGCGGTTTAGTAGATACGAAAGCCGTTATTCAAGGATTAAAATCTCGGCAAATTGGACATTTAGCCTTAGATGTTTATGAACAAGAAAGCGATATGTTTTTTGAGGATTTATCTGAGGAGATTATTCAAGATGATGTTTTTGAAAGGTTACTTACTTTTCCCAATGTGATTATTACTGGACATCAAGCCTTTTTTACCGCAGATGCTTTAAATAATATTGCCGAAACTACTTTATCTAACATTACGGCGATCGCACTACACCAATCTTGTTCTAATACAGTAAGTAAGTAGATAGTCTGCTGTTTTCCAAGTACCTATTTGGTTTTGTTTGGGAAAAGAGAAAAAGGGAAAAGGGCATTTGTGATAAGTTACCCTAAAGGGTACCGCATACCCGTCTTAAAAGACAAGAATTCTGGTTATTTATTAGTTATTAGTATTTAATTAGCTACTAAAAACTAAAAGCTACGAGCAAGTACCCAGTCACGGGGTAGGCTTTCAACCCAAATCGACGATAAAAGGACTTTCCACGAAGATGGTGAAATTTATTGGTGCTATTTTCGAGTGGAGCCGAGCAGAGTCGAACTGCTGTCCAGACCAGCTATTCACTTGCCCATTCGTTCACAGGTTTAGCTCTTCTAACCCTTAGAGCGGGGATCACCAATTATCCCTGGTGGTAGGATTCTTTGATAAAGTCTTTTCCTAATGGTCTACCAAAGAAAACCAAGAGGAGCATCCGTTGGGGTTTTGTCTTTAGCTCTTAACGGAGTCAAACTAGAGACGAGCAAATCTGAAAAAGTTTTTTCTAGATTTATGCAGCTACTGCACAGCGCTCAAATTTTACGATGTTGTTTGCATCTATATTTAGTTTGAGTCTGTATTTACGAGAGAATACTCAATCTCGACCTGAATCACGAGTCAGTTTTTACTAACCTGTCGAAACCTTTACGGCCCCATGT
>CALLPS010000133.1 GCA_938015355.1 uncultured Pleurocapsa sp. | reverse complement strand
AGCTTAGAGCTTATGGCTTAGCGCGACACTGCGGTCTTGTTGGTTTCCCCCCATTCGAGGGCAAGCAGCAAAGAGCAAGTGTCGTAAGAAGAGCTTAGAGCTACGAGCAGACTACTTGTCGGTTTCACGTTGTCCCCTTGTGGGATACTTCAAATCAAATCAGCAACGCCCTATTTAATAAGCCTGTCTGACAATGTTTGGGCATCCTGTCGGAAATGGAATTGCAATACGAACAGCTTTGATACTCCTAAAAAAAACTAGTCAAAATTATAGTTGCATAAATCTTTATGAACTATACTATATGAGATAATTTTTTTACTTATAACTGAGAAACTTGGCTAACATTCTTTTGTACTCATTGTTAGCACCAGAAAATTTTACTTAACTGAATATGCCTCAACAAATTTTCGCAAGGTAGCTACGAAGTCTCTTCGCTGTTTTTGTCAGATTTACTATTATTTTATGGAATATAGTATCTCAATTATGTAAAGTTTTTACCAGGGGTTTTAAAAAATTTTAAGTAAAAAGATAACGATAAATGTTGCAAAATAACTTTGGACTACATGTAAATATCTAAGAGTATCAGGACATGTTTTAAAATAAGTAATTTACATTACATAAAAGTAAGTAATTTACATTACATAAAAACAAGTAATTTAATTTGCTTTTGATCCAAATCAACGAACAGTTAGTAAGACAGGAATATGAATTAAGGTTATATTCCTGCCGTAAAGATTCAAGAGAATGTATGTAAATCAAATAACAGTTTTAAATCATACCTTCGACAACAGGATGGAAGAAAAAGGCGATCGCCAATACGGCGTAAGTTGCTAATAGTAAACTCCCTTCCAACCAATTAGATTCCCCATCAGAACTAATGGAGTTGGCAACTAGTACTGCCACTGACACTGCCACTAACTCAAAGGGATTAAAATTTAGATCCATTGGTTGACCAATTATCCACCCCGCAATTACTAATACTGGAGCAACAAACAGGGCAATCTGCATACTTGAACCTACAGCTACGGACACAGAAAGATCCATCTTATCTTTCATCGCCACGGTAACTGCTGTCGCGTGTTCTGCGGCATTACCAATAATAGGTAGCAGAATTACCCCCGTAAACAAAGCGCTCAAGCCCAAATTGGCTGTGGCAACTTCCAAAGAGTCCACTAATAGTTCGGATTCTACTGCGACTGCCAGGGTGACAGCTAAGAGAATAAAAATCCAGAAAGGTAAATTAACTTTTTGTTCTTCTTCCTCGCTATTTAAATCAGCATCTCCCACATCACAGAGGTAGGCATGGGTTTTCATTGAAAAGAGCAAGGTTAATATGTAAACCAAAATCAAAATTATTGCCACGGCTACGGACAAGTTTTGCAGGGTTTGCTCTTCAATACCAGCAGATGTATAGTCCACCGCAGTCGGCAATAGCAGTGCAACCACGGCTAAATTCATGGAAGAAGCATTAAGACGGGCGACGGTAGGCTGAAATTTTTGTTCTTTAAATTTCAAACCCCCCAGCAGCATGGAAAATCCCATGACCAACAGTAGGTTACTGACAATTGAGCCAGTAATAGTTGCCTTAACTACTCCCACTAAGCCAGCTTTGAGGGCAATAAAAGCCAGAATTAATTCCGTGGCATTACCAAAGGTAGCATTGAGTAAACCACCAATACTAGGACCTGTAACTACGGCAATCTCTTCGGTAGCAGTACCCATATAGGAAGCCAAAGGTACAATACCTAAAGCCGCGGTGATGAATACCATCGTCTCCCCCCATTCCAGAAAATGAGCCGCAATGGAAACAGGAATAAATACTAATAAAATTAAGAAAAACGTGTCTTTATTGAACATATTGGCTTGTCATTCCTTAAGCTAGTGCCTTCCCCTCTAGAACTTTTATCGAAAAAAAGTAAGGGATTAGACATTCTAACCCCTTGGGGATAGTTTAAGTTTTTGCCTTAACTAATTTCTTAAATAGTCAACGTACTGCTTGATCAGAAATTCCTTGAGGGTTATAGCCGTACAAAGTTAAATTAGGACAAAGTTTAGCTATCTGCTCGTAAGGATAAAGGATAAAGGATAAATTTACACTCTCAAGCTGAATGTCCTAAGCTAAATCCGTAATGCTATAGCTTTAAAAGTTTGCTAATATTAGACTTAGTTTACAGACTTAGTTTATTAATTATGGGTGAATCAATCAATATTCATCAAGCAAAGACACAACTATCTAAATTGTTGTCGAGAGTAGCGTTAGGAGAAGAGTTTACAATTGCTAATCGTGGTGTCCCCGTGGCAAAGTTAGTTCCTTATACTCCACCTGAAACTGAAAGAGATCGCATTCCAGGAAGGCTGGCTGGTCAAATTACAATGAGTGATGATTTTAACCAACTAGACAAAGAAACGCTCAATCTGTTTTACGGAGATCAATGAATGAAGCTCTTACTAGATACTTGTTGTTGGTTATGGTGGTTAGACAACCCAAACAAATTAACTAAACCACAGCTAGATGCTGTTTCTAATCGTCGTAACCAATTATTTTTATCTGTAGCTACTATTTGGGAAATAAGTATCAAAGTAAACAATCAAAAGTTGACCATACCTCAAACCTTAAATAGACTAATCGAGCAACAATGCCCTCTCGATGGCATTAAGATCATTAATATTAAGCCTATTCATGCAATTCAAGCTGGGAATCTGACTCTTCACCACAAAGATCCTTTTGACCGCATGATTATTGCCCAAGCAATTACTGAAGACTTGACGATTGTAACTTCGGATTCAGTATTTCAAAAATATAATATTAATGTCTTGGATTAATTTGCCATAAAATCTAATTGCATTGAGCATGGTAATGTCCCCACCATAGTCAAGATTCCTGCCACCGCCCTATTCAAACTTTGAACTAAATTGCGATCGCCAATCAGAAAGATCTCCCATAGGCTTTTACTATTATCAAATGAATATTCGTGATTTTTTAAATTGGATATCCGTCTATAAACTAGGTATATTGATAAAATCCAAATAAGACAAGCCAATAGCTGGATTTAAATTTACTTTTTAATGTTGGAATTTTTACAAACGCAATTTTATCTATTAGAACGATTTGCCGATCGCATTGTTGCGACTCAATTAGATCATCTCAGCTTGGTTAGTATCGGGGTCATCTTTCTGGCAGGGCTGGTTACTAGCCTTACTCCCTGTATGCTATCGATGTTGCCGATTACCGTGGGCTATATCGGTGGTTATGAATCAGAAGGTCGGTTACAAGCCGCAGTGCAGTCTAGCTGGTTTGCCTTGGGCTTGGCGACGACTCTGGCAATCTTAGGTCTGGTTGCCACAACTATCGGTAAGGTATATGGACAGATCGGGATCGGTTTACCGATTGTAGTCAGTTTAGTTGCGATCGCTATGGGCTTAAATCTCTTGGAAATTCTCCCCTTAAGATTTCCTTCCCTGGGGGCTACAGATTGGATTGGGGATGATTTACCCCGTGGGTTACGTTCTTATTTAATCGGTCTTACCTTTGGCTTGATTGCTTCTCCTTGCAGTACTCCTGTATTAGCAACTTTACTCACTTGGGTAGCATCAACTCAGAATTTAGTTTTAGGTGGAGGTTTATTAGTAGCATATGCGATCGGTTATGTTACTCCGTTAGTGATTGCTGGGACTTTTACGGCTTCCATTAAAAAGATTCTAGAATTACGCCGTTGGTCAAGCTGGATCAATCCTATCAGTGGGGCTTTATTACTCGGCTTTGGTATTTTTTCCTTGCTGTCTCGGTTGCCGACAATTCAAATGTAAATATCCGCAGTTTTAGACTACAAAAAATAAGGATTTGAAATGAATACCTACACAGAAATTCACCTAGTAAAGCGACCTAGCTCGAAAAATATCACTCCTGATCTATTTGAAGTTGTGCGCCAAGCTATTCCCCAACCTGGTGCCAACCAAATTCTGATTAAGCAAACCCACATGTCCCTTGATCCGGCA
>CALLPS010000132.1 GCA_938015355.1 uncultured Pleurocapsa sp. | reverse complement strand
GACATGATTGCTGGTTCAGATTCTAAGCTTAATTCAGCGATCGCATCCTCGGACTCCGATTCCTGCTCGGAAATGCTATCTAAACTGTACTCTTCAACCGATTCTGATTCACTAATCAATTCAGTGATAGGTTCTGATTCTGCTTCAGATTCAAACTCTAGAACTTCTGCCGTCTCGGATTCTTCTGCCCACTCGCCAACAAAATCGTCAGACTCAGACATGATTGCTGGTTCAGATTCTAAGCTTAATTCAGCGATCGCATCCTCGGATTCCGATTCTATCTCGCCAGTTTCTTCTGAATTAATTAAATGTTCAAATTCCTCTTCGTAGAGGTCTTTTTCTTCAAGTTCAGAGTCAGATTCTTCATTCATTGAATATTCATCTTTTACAGATGATTTCTGATCGAACATTTCGAGTTCAGATTCATCAAATGTTCCAATTAACTTATCTACCATTGCTAAATCAGAATCATTTTCATCCACAATAGATTCTGACAATTCAGATCCACTAGCAAATGGATTAATATCTTCTTCTGTGTTTTCTGTAATTTCTTTTGTCTTTTCTATAGCTTCTGCTGAAGCTTCTAATTCTGATGTATCTAGAGAATTTACTAGTTGTTCTCCCTCTAATTCTAGTTCTGTTGGAATTTCACTTGAAGACTCTGTTTGATCATCAACACTAATATCAGAAAAGCTCTCTTCTATTGGAGAAATTACTTGTTCTAACTGTAATTTTTGATTATTTAAATCAGAGATAATACTTAGCAACTGATTATGTTCTACCTGAAGGGAATTAATATCAGCTTCTACTGCCTGCATCTTAACAGTAGCTTCATCGAAAGACTTTTGTAACTGAGCTTCCTCTTTACGCATGTCAGATATTTTACTATCAGAAAGCTCATTTTCTCGATTGTTATCAGATTTGTTTTTGCTATTCGTTACTAAAGCACCAGATAAGCCAGCAATGGAACCAGCAGCACCAGCACCTACTAAAGCCTTTTGAATATTTTCATCTTTTGCCAACATTCCAGCAACAAAGGTTACGCTACCAAAAGCAAGAGAAATTAGCAGAATTTTATTAACAACTTTAGCTGATTTCATTTTATGTAAGTTCAATATTAAGTTAACTTATTAAAGAAGTTATGTTTTCAGGCTTATAGCTTATTGTGACTACTTCACTTTGGTAAACACAGTAACCAAGGGTTTATTGATTCTGAAATACGAGAACTTCCTTAGCCTCATACTTAAGAGTTCCCAAATCTTTACTGAAAATTAACAGTTATATTTGTCGACGGTTAATTAATGATTTAGCGTCTTTATATTTATAAATCTTCTTTTTAGTAGACTGAAGAGCAAATATACATTAATCAGAAATTTTTATATTGTTATTAACAATAGATAATTTAGAAAAGTAAAAATATGAAAAGTAAAAATATAGTTACTATCATTATGACCAGCATGAAACTTTATTTCCTGAAAAAAAAGTAATTTTGGCTGTAGTCAGCTATATTTGCCTGATCGCAACAGAAAGACATATTATTTTAGAATAGTAATAGCGTAATAAGAGCTTATATATCTGTATTGACTATGGCAGCCAAAGTAGAAATATACACCTGGAGTCGTTGTCCATTTTGTATTCGTGCGAAAGGACTATTGGACAAAAAAGAAATCGAGTATACCGAATATTGTATTGATGGAGACGAAGATGCCAGGGATAAAATGAGAGCAAGAAGCAATGGGAAATCGAGTTTACCTCAGATTTTTATTGATGATCGCCATATTGGAGGCTGTGATGATATCTACTCCCTAGAAGCCATGGGAGAACTAGAAGCTCTATTGTGAAGCTCTATTGTAAAGAAGATTTACCGAATAGATAACAAGTGATATTCTAGCAGGTTCAGATAGGACATAATCGTGTAAGACGTGATTAGGTTTCGGCTGAAAGTGCAGTGATTAGCTCAATAATCCTCTGCCTGAAGGCAGAGGAGTGTCAATAATTTGTACTTTAATTAATGCACGCATTATCAATTCCGACTTGGATAATTCACGTCTCAAGCGTTCTCGAATGGGCTGCTGCAATCTATTACATTTGGAAATACGGTGAGGTTACAGGAGATCGCTCTTGGTATAACTTATGCTTTGCCATGTTACCTGCTCTGGTAAGTGCAATGTGTGCTTGTACTTGGCACTTTTTTGATAATATTCAGTCTTTAGAATGGTTAGTCACTTTACAAGCGTCTATGACAGTAGTAGGAAACTTTACGGTTTGCATTGCAGCCTGGGGAATCTGGCGTAATTCTAAAAAATCTCAGGTCAAATCTGATTAACCTGATACCTTAATTTTTATTTATAATTGCGATCGCAATCAATAAAGCATGAATAAAGAAACTTTGTTTGCTATTTCTTTGTTTCCCTATCTAGGTTTTTTATGGTTTATGACCCGTTCGGGAAAAACACCTCGTTTAGCTTTGATTGGGTTCTATGTTTTACTAATTTTTGTGATGGTGACAATTCCCGCAGGAATTTATGCTCAAGTACATTATGGCGAAGCCTTAGCTAATGTGGATTGGCTACATGGCAGCGCAGAAGTGTTTTTGACATTATCAAATATCTTGGTAGTTTTGGGCTTTCGCCAAGCAGTTATCGAGCACAAAAAACTGGATAATTAGACAATAGATTGGCTAAATTAACTGATTTTCCTGGCGCAGATAGGCTTCTACAAAAGGATTGAGATTACCATCCATCACATCGCTGACATCGGTAGTTTCAATTTCAGTTCGCAAATCTTTAACCATCTGATAAGGGTGAAAAACGTAGTTGCGAATTTGATTACCCCAAGCCGCTTCGACTATATCGCCCCGAATTTCAGCAATTTCTCTCGCTCTTTGTTCTTCAGCAATTATTAGTAGTTTTGCTTTCAGTAGAGCTAAAGCACGCTCTTTATTTTGTAATTGCGATCGCTCCTCAGTGCAGCGCACAGCTATTCTAGTCGGCAAGTGCATAATTTGAACAGCGGTTTCCACCTTGTTAACATTTTGTCCTCCTGCACCACCCGAACGGGAGGTTTTAATCTCTAGATCCTTATCAGGAATTTCTAAGTCTAATTCTTCATCTCCTAAGTCAGGCATAACTTCGACCCCCGCAAAGCTAGTTTGTCGTTTCCCATTAGCGTTATAAGGAGAAATTCTTACTAAACGATGAGTTCCTTTTTCCCCTTTCAAATATCCATAGGCATAACGCCCTTGTATTTCTAGGGTGGCGGATTTAATTCCCGCTTCATCTCCTGGAGAAGATTCAGCTAAACGAACTTGATAGCCTTCCTTCTCACTCCAACGGGTGTACATGCGTAACAACATTTCTGCCCAGTCTTGAGCATCTGTCCCCCCAGCCCCAGCATTGATCGTTAACACAGCGCCTTTCGTATCATAAGTGCCAGATAAAAGTTGCTGTAAGTCCCAAAGTTCCAACTCTTGGTTAAGTTGCTTGAGGTTAGTTTGAGCTTCAGTAGCCAAACTCTCATCTAATTCCAATTCCAACAATTCGGCGATCGCTTTAGTATCTTCCAGAGTGCTTTGCCAACCCTGATACTGTTCTAGACTTGACTTGAGATCATTTAATTCCTGCAAAACTTGTTGAGCAATACTCTGATTGTCCCAGAAGTCTGGCTGGGAGGCTCTTTGTTCTAAATCTTGTATTTTCGCTGTGATGGCAGGAGGGTCAAAGATACTCCTGAGTTTTACCCAGGCGTATGGCGATCGCTTCGATAGTGCGTTTTAATTCGGATACTTCCATATCAGGAATTATTGACTGTTAGCTATTTAATTATTAATTATCTGTTATTAATTAACAATTAATTTGATGTATTGATTCTCAAGCAAAAAAGCTCCTTGAGTGAAACGAATACCATAATAACCACCAGGGCGACGATCTAAGATTGTCCCTGTCTCCCCTATAGTTAAGACATCAGGAGGACGCAACATCGGCATTGGTTCAGCGGTTTTAACATAAGCTGGCAATGCCACAATTTTCACGCGATCGCCAACCTTAAAACTTTTCAATTCTTTACTCATTATCAATTGGAATGACTATAAATATCCTATGACTCCCCAGCATTAACATCCGTTAACTTGGAAGCCTTAACTTTTGCTAAAATTTTGGTTTTAAGCTTATCTAATTCCTGCTTGAGAACCTGTTTTGCCATTTGGGCATCACCGACACTTCTGGTAACCTGACTTAAATTTGCCCACTGTTGAAGCATTTTACGATTGCGACCATTAATTACTGAGCTAGCAATATGCTGACATTGTTTAGGTTCATCTAAACCATAAAATAAAATACGATACTTGCCTTTCTCCGCAAGGGCACGGGCGATTTGTTGACCTTTGTTAGATTTAAGATCAAGATAGCAAGGAAGCCATTTAGCTCCGTATTCAGAATTGTAGAGTAAGGTAATCCATAACAGCATAGGATAGGGATTTCCTAAGTATAAAAATTGATTGTAACGAGTACTAGATATCCGCTGATAAATTTCCTCTTGGTCTAACATGACACAGAGGACGGGTGCTTCTCCTAAAGGAGTATCAACTAGCTGAGCAAAAACAATTTTGCGTACGGGTTTATCTTTGGGCCAAGGAGTCTGCAAACAAATCTCTGTGACTGAGGTTTCTGCATTCAGGGTGCGATCGTCAATAGATTCCCCACCTAGAGTTCGATCAAGAGTAGTATCTACTTTAGCTACTTTGGCTTCTGCTGGTCTATCGTTGAGGCTAGGATTAGTGGTGCCAGACAAAGATTTTTGCTCTATTAATTCCAGGGCTTCCAGGATTTCTCTAGCACTTTGAGGTCGCTCATCTCTTTCTTTTGCCAAGCAGCTAAAAACCAAATCTTGTAGCTCTTGGGGTAAATTTAGTCTGGCACTGAAAGGTTCTGGCTGGAAATTATGATGTGCCTGATACCAACCACCAAAGGACGAGTTCTGTGGTAGTAAAGGCATATCCATCGTCAACATTTCGTACATCATGATACCCAAACTGTAAATGTCTGAGCGACTGTCTAATTCTTTGCCTTCCATTTGTTCAGGAGAACAATATGCCAGAGTCCCCATAAAAGACTGAGTTTGATTGGCACTAGCTTGAATTAATTTGGCAATACCAAAATCGAGAATCTTAGCCACTTCTCCTAAAGTAGGATCTTGAACTACTATGATGTTGCTGGGTTTAATATCACGATGGATGATATGACAGAGCTCATCATTAAAGTAAATCCCTTGATGAGCAGATTCTAATCCCAGACAGACGTGGCGACTTAGGGTCAGAAATTTTTGGAGGGGCATTGGTTGATAGGAGATCAGCTCGTTGATACTTTCTCCCGCCAGAAACTCCATCACATAAAAGGGAGCATTGTTCTCGTCTACACCATAGTCTTTGACACGGACAACATGAATACTTTTTTCCCCTAAGAGAGCAGAAATTGTTGCCTCTCGTTCAAAGCGATCGCGCATATTATCACTGAGTAGAGCCTGAGCTAAAAATTTAACAGCTACGGTAACGCCGCCTAAGATAGTATCCTTGGCTCGATAAACTCTACCCATGGCACCTTCCCCTACCAGTTCAGATAATTCGTAGCGGTTGGCAAGTAAACGACCTTGGTTAGGATCTGTATTCATACTGCTATCGGGGAAGCTAATTTAAAAATCAATTTTTACAATTTTGATCTAGTCAGGAAAGATAGAACTATTCTCTGACTATTAAATGGGATTGAATTAGTTAACGGATCAGGGTCGCCTCAATCGTATTCTTGATGCTATGACCATCTAAAATATTACTAGTAAAATGATATTTATTCTTATCTACATAGTAAAAAGTATCTACTCCTTTTTGTTTGCTGGCGGTTCCCATAAACCAATAGTATTGAATTATGGATTGAGGGCCCAGTCTTCCTTCTCCTTCAATATTCCCTAAAAGACTATGTTGGGAAACATAAGTATAGTGTTTTGCTTCATAATTTAAGTTGCCACGGCATTGATAGATTATCTTGGTTGCTGTTTCATCACCACAGGTTAAGCTGGTGGTCATTTTGAACCAGTTAGCTCGTTTCCAGGTAATTTGGATTCCTCCTTCTAGAGGTATGGGTGGTAAATTTGGCTGTAGCCAATGACCATTAACATTCCAATAGCCCGCATCAACTAAGAAACTATGAGCCACGACTTTATCCTCATAATTTTAATCTGGTTAGAAAAGCGATATTTTTTAATATAAGTAACTAGCTATTTATATTTATTTAGGTTGAAATCTATAACATGTAAGATAGATGAACATCACCTAATAGCATTGGTTTTGCAGCTCCTGTGACTTGAGGTAAGTTGCCAGGAATGGAGTTAACTCTCCAGTATGCCAATACGGCAAAAGCGATCGCCTCCTTAAAATTGCCATCAATTCCCGCCTCGTCGGTTGTTCCTATATGTGCCGATGTTAACTCAGCTTGTAAGCGTTGTCTCAGATACAAATTCCGACTGCCTCCACCACAGAGCAAAACTTCATCAGGTATTTGAGGTAAAAATTGGCGATAACTATGAATAATCGACGCAACAGTCAATTCGGTTAAAGTAGCAAGGCGATCGCTGTCCCTAAGTCCCCGCTGCTCCATTTCTTGCCAACATAGTTCGAGATAATCTTGACTAAATAGTTCTCTTCCCGTAGATTTTGGCGGAGGTTGCTGAAAAAAATCTTGCTGTAACCACCTAGTCACCAACTGCTGATCTGGTTCGCCTTGAGCCGCCCATTGACCATCGTGGTCGTAAGTTTTTGTTCCATTGGTTAAACGAGTCACCGCGAGGTCTAATAAGGCATTACCTGGCCCTGTATCCCAACCAGATAGTTGTTGTTCCCAGTTAGGGGTTGTATTGCTTGGTAAATATGCCACATTGCCAATTCCTCCTAAGTTTTGGATGGCTCTAGTTTTAGTGGGATGAGACAGTAAACAAGCATCTATTTTGGGTACGAGAGGTGCTCCTTCTCCTCCTACTGCAATATCTGCTGCACGAAAATTGCTAATAGTTTTGATACCTGTTAGATGAGCAATCAATTCTCCTCTGCCAATTTGAAGGCTATAACCAAGAGTTTTATTGCGGGCTGGTGGTCGATGATAGACGGTTTGACCATGAGAGCCGATCAATTCTGCTGTGGGGTGTTGAGTTTGAATTCTTTGAGCGGCGATCGCAAACTGAGTGGCGATCGCATCGTCTAATTCTGCTAATTCAGCAATATTTAAGGCTTTTTCGCCACAAACAGCTAAGATTCTGGTTCTTAGATCTTCTGGATAGGCAAAAGTTTCGCCAGCTAAGAAATTAACCTCTAAATCTATCTCTGTCCCTCTAATCTCGACTAAGGCAGCATCAATACCATCTACCGATGTCCCACTCATTAAACCGATAACTATCATTGTCTCTTGATGTGAATTAGCTTCGTTCATAATTTAACCTTAAATATTGTTATTCAAGGTTTTTGAAAACTAGCCATATTTGAGCTAATGATAATCTGTTCAATTTGAAATTTCTTCAGTCATTTGACTGATTACACAACAACGTTTTGAGAGAATCTCTTCTAGCTCCTCGATAACTTTCTATATTTTCATTACTGAACTAGTCAAATATCTTGCAATTGATTAATTTAGTAAAAGTTTTTTGAAGTTCAAACTTTCTACTATTATTTTCTTAGATTAGCAAGCGATCGCTTTACTTAAACTAGTTGATATTTAGGTTTCCCTTCTGAATTAGCTTGAGTTTCAAAAAGTTTCTTACAGAATTCTTAATTTTTAAGATTTCAGAGAATACTGAATAGTTTGACACAGTAGTACATAGTAATATTTAATCACCAGCACCCATGACAAGAGATCATCTTGAGGAATAACGACAATGCTCAATAAAGTTGTAGAGCAGAAAGCTCATGCCATTAGGTATGTATTAGTAGTAGGTTGGCTACTCTTAATTCTGTCTCTATTTTTTGACCCCGTATCTCAGTATTTAACCGATCCCAATACTAATTTTTTCAGCCCTTTAAAAGACGAGTTAATTAACCTCGCGCAAGATCCGAACAAATGTATTAAGGTTCAGGGAACTTGTCTGCCAGGGGCTCCTTATGCTGCGGGAGCCAGAATTTTTTGGGGATTTATTGTGCCTGCGGGATTTGGCATTGTTTTTGTCTTGGGACACGAATTTTGGCGTAGAATCTGCCCCTTATATTTTTTATCTCAGATTCCTCGTGCTTTGGGGATGAAGCCGAAAAAGCAAATAAGTCAAAATAAGTGGTTAACCGAAAATCATTTGTATCTTCAATTTGGGCTATTTTTCATCGGGCTGAATATGCGGATTTTGTTTATTAATTCAGCTCGTCCTGTCTTCGGTGGATTTTTGCTATTCACCATCGCTTCGGCGATTGTTATGAATCTATTTTATGGTGGTCGTAGCTGGTGCCATTATGTTTGTCCTTTTGGCATGGTGCAAATGGTGTTAACTGGACCAAGAGGGTTATTAGGTAGCGAAGCACAAAAGCAACCAGCAAAAACTATTACTCAGTCAATGTGTCGTACTTTCGATAAGGAAACCAATAAGGAAAAAATTACCTGTATCAGTTGTAAGTCTCCCTGTATGGATATTGACTCAGAAAAAGCTTACTGGGAACAAATCCATAAACCAGGCAGAAATCTAGTGCAATATGGTTACCTAGGGTTGGTTTGTGGCTATTTTATCTATTATTTCCTATATTCAGGGAATTTTGATTATTATTTCTCTGGTGCTTGGACTCATGAGGCGGGACAGGTAGGTAAGATATTTAACCCAGGATTTTATTTGGGCGGTCAAAAAATTCCGATTCCTAAGTTAATTGCCAGTCCTTTAACTTTAGGGGCAATGGCGGGGATCTTTTATATTGTGATCAACAAAATTGAAAAAATTTACGGCGCTACTCTTAAAAAGCAAAATGCTGATATTGACCGTAAGATAATTCGCCATCGAGTTTTTACTATCGTTACTTTTCTCGCGGTTAATTTCTTTTACGTTTATGGTGGTCGCCCAGAAATTTTGCGCTTTCCCCCTATTGTGCAGTTGATTTTTAATGCTTTAGTGGTATTAGTTAGTACTCTCTGGCTAGTTCGTACCTGGGGACGCACCAATGTTCAATATAAGAAAGAAAGTATTGCGGACAAACTGCGTCGTCAGCTGAAAAAACTCAATCTTGATTTTCCGCAAATTCTTGGTGGGCGATCGCTAGATGATCTTAAGGCTGATGAATTAGATTTATTGGCTCAAGTTGTTCCTCAAGTTACCAAACAAGACCGAATTCAAGTCTATAAAGGTGTTTTATCAGAATCGATCCAGGCAGGTAGTATCGAAGCTACCAATAGTCTCAAGTCTTTACAGTCAGTACGTCAGAGATTAGAAGTTACCGAAGAAGAGCACTATGCCATGTTAACGGAGTTGGGTATTGATGATCCTTCCCTACTGAAATCCCCTCAGGAGTACGCTCAAGAAGACCGACTACGGATTGAAAGTTATAAAGAGGCAATCTCTTCTTTACTTCAAGAGTTGGTGGACAGCGGCATGCCTGTTCATCAGGCAGTAGAAGCTAAAACCAAGCAAATTGCCAGTTTAAAAAATGAATATCACATCAATAAACAAGAACACGTCCAAGTACTAAGCGGACTATTTAATTCTCTTCGTCCTAAAGCAGAGAAGTTATTAGCATTGCTACAGACAGAAAACTCCCGCTATCAAGTTATCAGTAACTTTAAGCCCCACAACAATACCCCTGTATTCCTCTTGCTACGTAAATTATTATTAGCAAAACAGCAGTTGATTGTGACTCCCTTACTAGCAGTGTTAGAGCTACTGAATGATGAACCAGATGCCGTACAGCTTGCAGAAAGGACAGGAATTGTTGCTAGTGATGCGATCGCTCGAATATTCGCCACTGAACCTCAATGGCAGCAACGTTTAAATCCCAAACTACTACAAGCGCTAATGTCAGGGGGGATCAATAGTAGTCAGGAAACATTAGTTAAAGATGGGGGATCTTTTACCAGATTACATAGTAAATCTCTTTCGGCTCAAGCAGTAGAAGATGCCCTCTTAGAATTGTTACAGGAGCCCAACCCGATTACTGAATCAGCTAGTCTTTATGCTCTGACCCAGTTTAATCCAAACAAGGGTTTGGCACAGGCGCAACAAATTAGTCGTAAACCGTTGCAAAATGATTTGGTTAAAGACACGGCAGTTAATCTTTTGGGTCAATCCAGCAAACCTTCGGTCATTGAACAACTACTTAGTATGTCAGGACAACCACATTGGCAAAATATGACTCCAGATCAATTATTGTCTTTGGTAACTCAGGCACAGCAAAATCATCAAGATATTACAGAAATTGCTAATCCGACTAATTAACTCCTAAGAAACAAATTGATCTATTAGGGCTAGTTAAGGGTTAAAGGGGAAAGGTTAAAGGGAAAAGGGCTTATCTATCTTCTCTATATTTATATACCTTATTCAAACTATCGATTTCTCCTCAATTTGCGTAATATATAAGTAATCAAATAGGTAATCAAAAAATTATTTTGCGGTTACTGACCTGCATATTTTTGCTAGATAATTCATACCAAATAAAGAAACTAGCTTGATTCTGTATTAACCAAAAATTTTATTTAAAAAAAGAGAACAAAATGCCAGAAATTATAATCATTGATACCCGAAAACCCCAAGAAACCAAGACAGTTCAGCTAGTTCCTGAAAAACAACTTAATCAAGAATGCCTTTTGGGTCGAGATGAGCGCTGTTGCATTGTATTAAATGATACTTTAGCTAGTCGCACTCACGGTAAAATTGCTTTTCGCAACGGTAATTATTACTATTCCGACTTGGGCAGCAGAAATGGCACGAAAATTAATAATGAAGATGCTCAACTTAACCAAGAATATTTACTAAAGCCTTCTGATACAATCTCTCTGGGCAATCATCTACTCTGGGTTAAGGCGATTTCTGGAGAGGATACTCCTACGGAGGCTCTTTCTTTAACACCTCAGCAGTATATGCCTCTGGCTTCTCTGGATACTGCTAGTTTAGAAACCTGGACTCAGGGAACAAAACAGGTTAAGTGTGTACAGATTATCAATGAAACAGCGGATGTCAAAACTTTTACCTTTGCCTCTGAGCCTCCTGTGAAATTTGACTATCAGCCAGGACAGTTTATTACCCTTAATCTAAATATCGACGGCAAGAGTGTAAAACGTTCCTATTCCATCTCTTCTACTCCCTCTCGTCCCCACAGTCTCGAAATTACCGTTAAGCGAGTTCCTGCTCCTGCTGATGAGCCCAGTGCGCCTCCTGGATTAGTTAGTAACTGGTTACACGACAATATGAAAGTCGGAAGCCAAATTGAGATTAATGCTCCCATGGGCAAATTTACCAATTTTGCTAACCCTTCGACTAAAATATTTATGATTTCCGCTGGTAGTGGGATAACTCCCATGATGTCTATGTCTCGGTGGATCTGTGATACCGTATCTAACGTAGATATTGTCTTTCTTCATAGTGCCCGTAGCCCTGAAGACATTATCTTCCGTCAAGAATTGGAAATGATGACTTCCCGCTATCCCAACTTTAAGCTAGCAATTACCGTAACCCGCCCTATCCCTGGTCAACCCTGGTATGGCTATACAGGCAGAATTAATGAAACTATTTTACCTGCGATCGCATCTGATTATAAAGAACGCACTGTATATGTTTGTGGTCCTAATCCCTTCATGGAAGCAACCAAGGAGTTATTGCAGAAGATTGATTTTCCCATGGACAACTACTACGAAGAAAGTTTTGGTGGGGCAAAAAAGAAAAAGAAACCCAACCCAACCATCCCCACGGCAGATCAAACGTCTATCGTACAACCTATCGCTCCTGTTTCAGCCCCAGTCTCATCCCCAACCCCAGCCCCTATAGAAAATTCTGTGCTAGCAGTACCCGAGACTTCCATCGTTAGTGGTGTTGCCCCTGCATCCACTCCCATATCTGCACCCGCGCCTGCACCTGCACCGAAAGCCCCATCCTCAAGTCCTGTAATTATCCTCTCAAAATCGGGGCAAGAGATAGCCTGTGATGGGGAAGAAGCTATTTTAGACGTAGCCGAAGCAGAAGGAGCAAACTTACCTTTTGGATGCCGTGCAGGAGCCTGTGGAGCTTGCAAAGTCAAGAAACTTGAAGGGGAAGTTATCTATGACGATGATGTCAATTGCGAAGATGGTTATATCCTAACCTGTGTTGCTCGCCCAGTAGGTAGAGTAGCGATTGAAGCTTAACTTTAAAGGGATGAGGGATGAGGGATAAGGGATAAGAAGGGATAAGGGATAAGGGATGAGGGATAAGGGATGAGGGATGTCCTAAAGGATACCTCTTCGCATAAGGGATAAGGGATGAGGGATGAGGGATAAGGGATACTATTGTTAGTAAACAGTTTTTGTCTAAGTTTTTTTGACAATTAATTAAATAATTATGGTTAACCTTGGCTCATCCCTTTCTTTAGCGACAAAGACGAATCCTAATGATAGTTTTTCAATTACGATCGCACCTCTATCATTAGCAGAAGCATATAAATTAGCGGATGATTCTGCCAACGGTGCGGTGGTGGTTATGAGTGGCACTGTACGCAATCAAACAGAGGGAAAAGCCGTAGAGTATCTTGAATATCAAGCTTATCAACCGATGGCGATCGCTGTTTTTAGTTCAATTGCGGCAGAAATCCGTCAGCAATGGCAAGATGTAAACCGCATAGTGATTTATCATCGAGTAGGAAAGCTAAAAATTGGCGAGATTAGCGTCATTGTGGCAGTCGGTTGTCCCCATCGCAGTGAAGCATTTGCCGCTTGTAAATATGCGATCGATACTCTGAAACACAATGCCCCAATTTGGAAAAAAGAATTTTTTATTGAGGATGACGGTACTTCCTCTAGTACTTGGGTTTCAATTGGTGCATGCGAACAGGATGACAACAACAATTGCTGAATAGAAACTCTGTTATTATTATCAGAGAATTGGAGGAGTCTGACATACACAATGAGAAGATGCCATATTCTTCGATATTAAACAATGGATTAGCCATCATGAGAGTGCTGAAACACTTTTTGAGGCAATAAAAAAATAGCAAATACGGTTAATCGATAGCTAAAGTAAAAATAAAGCATTAGTTTTAATTTCGAGTTAATTTTCGATTAATATCTTAGTTATTTTCTGCAATAAAGATGATTGACTGTTTTCACTTATCTTTAAGATATTTTGCGTCAAAGTACTAAAATGCAGAAATACTATTAGATTCTTTTTCAGTTCGGATGTGGAAATCGAATCTCCCGAATATGTTTTGCCAATCAAATGGTACACCCTAAATCCTGTTTTGATTTTACTATTAATATTGCTTGCAGGTGGAACATAATACTGGATGAAAGTTTTGTTGTGCAAATCTAAGCAAATTCTATTTTTTATTTTATTAATAGGTTTGGTCTGGCTATTGTAGTAGGATACTAAAGGTAATAATTTGCTAGCATCTTCGCCTTGTATTGTTTTGTTTATTTCTAGTGTTCCGTTCCTCATCTCTTTGATGATACCTTGTCGTCCAATTAGAGTTGGCGATAATGAATCACTTGTATAACAACTAATATATGTTTTCTCTGATTCATCAACTAAATACTGTTGATCATTAATTAGTTTTTCTGAATTGTTTCTTTTTCTTAAAAACTTAAACTTTCTTTTAATTTCTCTTAAATCTCGCATTATAGTTTTGAGATAAATGCGACCGCTTTGACATAAAAATTCTACTGCTACCGCTTTAGAATCTTTATTTTTGGGACTACGAACATATATCACCCAAAATTGTTGTTCGGGAAACGATTGGTTAGTGATGGGCAAGCTAACATTATCATCAATTATACTTTTTCTTATCCAGTTTTTAATTCCTAATTCGATTAAAACTTTCTTAAATTCAGGAGCAATTTTAAGTTTATAATTGTTGTAAAATTCTATCCATTCATCTGTATTATCTTGTTGAATTAGATAGCGAATAATAGACTCTTCTTCGTCTAAAAGTTGTCCATTGTTAAAAGCTTGACAGTCTTGCTGAAGACTATCTGAATCGATAATTGGAGGATAACTGATAACAGACAAGTTTTTTTCTTCTTCTTTTTTACGACCTTGCTGTGCTTTTTGAATAATTTTAAATTGAGATATATTTATTCCTTGGATACTATAAAATTCACCTGCATCTAAATAACTATATTTCTGCTTTAACTGAGAGTAAAAATCAATTTCAGCTTTGTCGTCGAGTTTAGTTGACAGATACCATAAGCCATCATCCTCTTTATAAGCCATCGAACCAACTTTTTCTTCTAAAAGCTTATTTAAAACTAAGTAGTTTTTTTGGTTGTCTAATCTGATAGTAGACCAAGGTGTGATTTCAGTAATTCGCCAACAAGGATCGTCTTCTCCTTCAACTTCTTGTTTCTTATAGGTGCTAATAGTATTTCCTGAATTGTAAAAAGTTAAGTGAGACACTTCCTGATGCTTCAAGAAGTTTTGCAAAAATTGTCGATCGCTTTGAGTTAGATCAATACCAGTGTTATTAATGATCTCTAATGATTCTACTGCTTCTATATTTTTGATAAATGGATTTTCCAAATAGTGATCAGCTTGAAAATCAAGGACTTTAAATTTAATATTGCATTCTGTTAAAAAGTCCTCAAGTTTTGTCATCAGGTTTTGATAGTAGTAAAGTTGAGTCTTTTTAAATTTATGATATTTTTGATCTTCATCTTCATCTTTACCAAAATCCATGAAATGTATAGAGTTTGCATGGCGAGCATCAAGATTGCGATCAAAGTAGTAATTCTTGTCTTTATATACTAATAGCTCTCCTAAATCATCACCATCTAGAGTTTTATAATCTTTGTTATCCTTAGGTAAAAATATTCGTCTTTTTCTAGTCAATGTTAAGGTTAATACATCGTGGTGATTGTATTTAACCAATAAGCTTTGCCCCCAAGCTACGAGAGCTTTCTTTTGTTTACTTAAACTTTTAGAATGAAGGAAAAATAATTCCTCAAAAGTATCTATTGTTTCGCTAGGGAATATTTGTTTAAGGAGATAAAATTTAAGAACTAAGTTTAAAATCCTCTCTTGATTATTATTAAATAACTGTTTCCATCCAGAATGGGTTTTATTAGGAGACAAGAAAAATACATTATTTTTCCCGTTGTTGTAGGAAAGAAAGTACTGAATCTCTCCATATTTTATTTCCTTGCCATATTTTGCTAGCCTTTTTTTTACCTCTTTTTTGATGTGTTGATGTCTTTTTGTAAAAAAATCTGATTGTGAAATATCTTGTTGTGAATTTTCCTCTTCCGAGTCTTTATTGTTAGCAGGTGGATATTTAAGGTCAAAATGCTCAATTCCTTTATTGGCTTTGGAAAGATACTGATATAGCTTTTCAGCAATATCTTGACTTGGCAAAATTTGTAGCTGATTTGTTCGGGATATAGCTGATAATTCTTTAATTAATGTGTTTTTCATATTGTTTGTTTTTTTAAAACAAAAATTTTCTTAGGATAGTAGACTCAACTGGACAATTATGGGAATCGAAGTAGATTAAATTTCCCGAAGATAATGTAGCAGAGTGTGGGATTATTTTTTCCTTACTTGCATGTAAGTTTAATAGCAATCCTTTAACTGTATTAAATTCGGGATTATTTTTGGCAATAGTTTTTAGCTTTTTCTTAGCTTTGCTGACAGTAGGATTTGAAAGACGATTTCCTGATGCTTCACTCCATGATTTGACATCAATACAGAAAAGAATGTTGTCTTTGACATAATAGAGATCGAACTGTTCATATAAACGGGAATATTTTTTGAAATCTAATAATTGTTCTAAGCCATAATACTTTTTAATAGCTTCCCAATCTTTACCATCAAAAATTACATCTTTAACCCAACGCTCGACAAAATTCTCGGTTAGTGACGGATACAAGATATCGTAAAAGAAATTATAACGAGGAATATAACGGTCGAATATTTCTGGTTGTGGAATTAAATTATTATATAATTCTTCAATTAACTTTGTAGAGGGATTTAGCAACCCAATTTTATTTCCTTCCAAATCGTAACCTTGAGAATTTGCTTTTATGTATTCTGGATACAAACGATTTTGATAAGTATATATTTTGTCTCCATTGAGACTGTCGCTAATGATAGGATGCTTTATGGCGTTATCTTCTTCCCAAGCTATATAGGGAGTGAATTCGGGTTGTTCTGAATTACTATAAAATAATGAATCAATAAATTCATCAGGAAATATAGCCAACTTACGTAAATTATCTAAATATTGGCTAGGACTTTTAAATACAGTTGCATTGCGCAATTCATCCCATGCTTTTTGAACATCAAAGGTATGTTTATTCTGATGAAACAATTGGATCTCATCCAGCATTTTGTGCTTAAATTCCTGAAAATCTATAACGGCATCAATTTCATCATAGATATGGTCATCGTAATTATCGATCGCTTGCTTTTTTGCTTCGGCTAAAACTTTCTGGTAAACCTCATAATTATTAACAGACAATTTACGAATTTCATTTGGTTCATTTTGCTCTAGATATTTGTAAAAGCTTACTAAGTTTTTTTTAGTTTTATCATTAATAAATATCTTGATAATCTGTTCGGCAAAGTCTCGCCTTTCCGACCTACCTATTGCTTGTACAATTCTTTTGCCTAATAAAATTTGATGTTGCTGTATGCGAAATGCACTAGCATCTGGTGTACTTAAATATTGATTAAAATCTTTTATTTCGAGATTAGAATCGCTAATATTAACAATATGTTTCATCAAAGAAAAATGATAAAGTGTAGTAGATTTATCTGCTTCTTTATCTCTTGATTTTTTAGATGAGGAGCTTATTTCTGTATAGAAAGCATCCATTAATAAAACTAAAGAATCAAAATCTTTTTCTATTCCATTTTTGGTTTTGACTATGGGATTCAATCCTTTTGATGCTGATTGGTAAGCAGAAATAAAGAAAATTTTCTCACCTTCTTTTTCTACAAGTTCATCTAAATACGTTTTTTGATTGGTTTTATCATAGTAATCTTTATTAAATTGTGCGTAGTAAAAAATGAGTTTAATACGGACATTGCTCTGATACTGCTTATGCTTTATCTCTAGATAATATATGCTGGGGTGCTTTGGCGATTTTTCAAAGATAAAATTAGCATTATTTATTACAATGCAATATTCAATTAGTTTTTTAATCCAGCGTAGAGTTTGAGTGAAAGCAATTGTTTCTTGAATTAGATCATCTTCAAAGAGGTAAAAGAGAAAATGGACAAACCTAGACAATTCCTGAGTCTTATAATTATTCAGATAAGTAATATTCTGTTCTTGTCTTAAATAGCGAATAAAATCTTTTAGAATCAGACTTTCAAATCTTTCTGCAACATCTTTAGTTCTATCATTGGGAAAAGATGCTATGTCTTGACTGAAAAAATCTACTGTAATTTGTCGATATTGTTGACGATATTCTCTTATTTCTTCGCAAAGTACAATTTCTGATTCAGTCATCGTCTTGAAAGCACTTTGACCAGATTCATAACGTAATTTATCCTCCAAATAACTCATATCATAGCTAGTAGTTAAATCACCAAAAACACCTCCTGTAGCTGAAATAGAAAAAACCACATTAGCATTGTTAGCCAATATCAATCTTATTTTGTCTTCAGGAGATGTAAAAATAGCGGTGCTACCAATAGATACTTCTCGCAGTGTCGGATCTATCAGGTTATTTTTAGGATTTTGATAGCGAGATATTTCTTTAATATTTATGATTGGCTTATTACTTTCATAAACATATTGACGATCTAAGTATGGATGTTTTCCTCTCTCGCTTTGCGTCGTATTTTCTTCATCGGCTTTGTTCACTTTAGATATCTGTCGCGACCAAATATCTAAAGCATGAGATTGAGAATCTTCTGCATCTAAAACGTTAGCTAAAATCTTTTTTGTTTTTTCAACTTGCGATCGCATAGCCAAAATTCCGTAAATTAATTCTGCCAGAGAAGTCTTGCCCGAAACCTTTTTATTTGTAATACGAACATGACCCCCCGAAGCTTTACTTAAATACAAATTTTGTAGAGGTTGAATATTATAAATATAAAGGTTATTGTAGGAGAAAATATTCATCAAATCGTTCCCAATCTTGCTATAAAGCTCTTGAGGAATCAGCAAAGTTTTAGTATTTTCAAATTTTGCCAATACCCTAGACAGCATTTCAAAATTCAACGCAACAGATATTTCTTCATCATCATTATTGTAAATTGACACAATTTCAGTTAAAGACTTTTCTATCCCCTTATTAATCGAGATTAAATCTTGAATAAACTTAATTGAGTTTCCTTCTTCAGTAGTTATCTTTTGGTAATATTTTAAATATTCATGCAATTGCGGAGGCAGCATTTTCCCTTTTTCCAAATGCTCTTGAAATTCACGAAAAGCTCCTTTATTATGGTCGAGAAAATTTAATAACTCTCTATTTTGCTCATTTTTTTTGGAGAATAGAAGCGCAAATTCTCGATTGATTGACGACAGTGCATTATTAATTGCCATCTCTTCAGGAGAAATAATATCGATTTTCTTCTTAAGCATGATTTTATAGCCATCTTCTTGTTCGTCAAAAGCTAAGATAAATTTCCTAGAGTCGTCAGCATTTTGAACTACATATTTGTCTAGATGTTCGCTTTGTTTAATCCATTTTTTGCCATTATATTTAAAATACTGAACTTCAGTTTCAAACTTGTGATAGGTGAGCATTAAAATACCAGATTTTTCCCGCAGAAGATATAAGGGAAAAAATATTTCAATTAGCTTTAAACATTCACTTGAAAAATTATATTTTTCTAATTCGCATTTAATAAAAAACTCTAAAAAGCCCTCAAGCAAATTATTTAAGTCTTGTCTTGCTTTCTTCGTTTCATACTTATTGAGTTCTTCATCTCCCAAATTAGCTGTCTTAAAATATTCAAGGCGGTTGATTACCCCTTTCACTTTATTGAGCTTTTGTTCATATTCATTAGCTTTTTCATCAGAAGATACTTCAGAAACTTTTTTCCAGAGTTTTGTATTTTCTAAGATTAAAGGTATCCATTGCTTGTATCTTCCAATATAAGCATCCGTCATTTTCATTTCCAATGAATTTATCGTATAGACGGGGATATCTGGATATCGTTCTCTAACTTTGTCGGGAACGGATAAATGTTCTCTTAAAGGAGCTACATATATACCAACTGTCTGAATCTCTTGATGTTTCTGAATTGTTGCACATATCGCTTCAAACAATTGATGAGTCTTTCCCGATCCCGTGCCATAATTAATAAGCTTGAGTTGAGGAAGTTGTTTTTGAAAACTATCTTTAATTGTCGTTAAGTAAGAACTTAATATTTTGTCACGAATAAATTTAGACTGCGGATCAGTAAAATCTTGCTCTTTTTGCATTGTTTGTCGATAGTTTACTAAGTTCGTGGATATCTTTTTTATTAGTATAGTACAAAAGTTTTAAATTACTCTATTTATTTCTTTTACGTAAGTTTGCAGACTATTACGTCATCAATTCATAGAGTCTCTACTAACTTCCTAAAGTTGAGCCACATGTCGTCTTATTGAAGACATTAATTCATTTAAGAAGGTTATTCTATAGTCAGCATTTAATAGTTTTGACTTCATAAAAATCAAACTTGCGATAAGCCTTTGGCATAACTTCGTTACGCGAGCAACAATAATCAAATTTTCAGATATTGCTTGAGCAATTAAAATGCGATCAAATGGATCTTGATGGTATAAAGGTAATTTTTCTACTGTTAAAGCATGATCAATACTGATTGCCATAGTAGTAAATCTTTCTGTTCTATTTGCGTTTTAAGATCGTTTGGGGCTTGCAATTTACCTAGAGATTTCTTAATTGCTATTTCCCACGCAGAAGCAGCAGAAACAAATACAATGTTATCTGGATCAGCGATCGCTTGTTTTGCTTCCATGGATAGAGTGCGATCATTCTTGAACCACCAAATTAAAGCATGAGTATCTAGTAGTAACAGCACTAATCATCTTCTCCAGTAAAACCTTGAAGAATATCTGCGGTCAGTTCATCGTCAAAGTCATCGCTCATAACTACTTTACCTTCCCAGCCACCTGGAGTTCTTGGCTGTTTGTCTTCTTGATAGGGAATTAGTTTGACTAGAGGCTTTCCTGCTTTGGCAATCACAATCTCTTCTCCCGCTAACGCAGACTCAATTAGTTTTGATAGTTGAGACTTTGCCTCGTGAATATTAGATATTTTCATCGTTAACAAATTAACTTAGCTAAGTTTAGCTAAATTA
>CALLPS010000131.1 GCA_938015355.1 uncultured Pleurocapsa sp. | reverse complement strand
ACTGGTTCAATTTTCGGTGCAGTTAAAGACATCATGGAATAGGTATTAACTGGAGCCTGAGCTTGCTTAACTAGACTAGGCACAGAAGCACGCAATCTAGCTGTCAGTTGACTGATACTAGCATCATAAATTTGAGTAACCAACTTAGGATACAAGCCAATGCCAATGATCGGAATTAGCAGACAAGCGATAATAAATACTTCTCTAGGTTCAGCATCAACTAAGTTAGTATGATCTACTAATTCTTTATTTTCTGGCCCATAAAGCATTTCCCGCAACATCGATAGCAAATAGATCGGAGTCAAGATTACTCCAATTGCTGCTAAGAAAATGATGCAGACTTTAAAAGTAGAGTTGTAGGCATCGCTGGTAGCAAAACCAACAAATACCATCAATTCAGCTACAAAACCACTCATTCCTGGCAGTGCCAAAGAAGCAAAGGAACAGGTCGTCCACATAGCAAAGATCTTTTTCATCTTTTGACCAACACCACCCATCTCATCCAGCATTAGGGTATGGCTACGGTCATAGGTGGCACCCACCATAAAGAAGAGGCTAGCCCCAATCAGACCATGGGAAATCATTTGTAGCATAGCACCACTAGTTCCAAGGTCAGTAAAGGAGGCAATACCAATCAGCACAAATCCCATGTGAGAAATCGAGGAATAGGCAATTTTACGCTTCAGGTTACGTTGGGCAAAAGAAGTAAGTGCTGCATAAACAATATTGACAACTCCCAAAATGACCAACATGGGAGCAAAGAAAGCATGGGCATCGGGAAGCATTCCCGCATTCATGCGTAATAGGGCATATCCCCCCATTTTTAAGAGAATACCTGCCAGCAACATGTGGGCAGGAGCAGTTGCTTCTCCATGAGCATCGGGAAGCCAGGTATGGAGAGGAAAGATTGGTAATTTAACTCCATAGGCAATCAGAAAGCCAGCATATAAGAATAATTGCAGATTAAAAGCATAATCCTTAGCTGCGATCGCACTCATATCAAAAGTTACCGTATCACCATAAAACGCCATGGTTAAAGCTGCAATTAAAATGAACAGCGATCCCCCTGCGGTATAGAGGATAAACTTAGTCGCCGCGTAAAGACGTTTTTTGCCACCCCAAATTGACAAAATTAGGTACACAGGAACTAACTCTAATTCCCAAACCAAGAAAAATAACAGCATATCCTGAACCGCAAATACCGCGATCTGTCCGCCATACATTGCCAGCATCAGGAAGTAGAATAGCTTAGGCTTGTAGGTAACTGGCCAAGCTGCCATCATTGCCAAGGTAGTGATAAAGCCCGTCAACAGAATCAACGGCATCGATAGCCCATCGGCACCAACTGACCAATTAAGATCTAACTGCGGTATCCAGGAATAGCTTTCAAATAACTGTAAGTCGGGGTTGCTAAAGTCATAATCTAGATAGAAGCCGTAAACTAAAATGGCAAAATCAATTAAGCCAATAATTAGGGCATACCACCTTACAGTTTTGCCTTCCTTATCAGGGATGAGTGGCAAAAACAAAGATGCAGCAATGGGAAATAAAATGCAGGTAGTTAACCAAGGAAAATGGGTCATATAGAGAAAAGCAAAAATTTTCTTAGATAATTTTACTTATAAATTTCTTTTCTTCTTTCTATGTTCCAAGGTATTTTGCGATACCCCTAGCATTCTTAATGAATTGTTTAGGGATTTTCTAATTTTCTGCTGGGGATCGCTCTATTTGTCTACAATACTTAACCTACTGTTAAATATTCACCACGAATTAGTCGAATTTGTGCCAAAGTGAAAACAATCGGAATCACACGACCATAATTAGTCGCGATCGCTTTCCAACCTAAATCTGCGACGAAATACCCCCAGACAATTGGCCCTAAAAGACTAAATACGCCCCTAGCTGCGCCATAACGAGCCGCATTAGTTACCATCCCTTTTTTAGCTGCCTGGAGTGCTAATTGGTTGCTTAAGCCAGCTACTGCCGTAGTCCCACCTTTGATTAAAGCTGTCCTAGTTGCCTGATAAGTTGCAAAATGAATGGCAAACTGTTGCGCAATATGCTTAAGTAACCAAGATTTCAAAATAGTACTTATTGTCACCAATCCACTACCTTGGATTAATATTTTTAAGGGGTTATGCTGTAATTGCACAGGCAAAGGTTCAGGTGGATATGCCTTTGCCAAAGAATTCCCCACTTGAGCTTGGAGAGACTTTTGTTCTTGGGGAGGAAGCTTGTTCCAGGCTTTGTTAACTAAATGTAAAAAAATTTCTGCCTCAATATCCGTGGCAATCATTCTCGTGGAATAAGGAATTTTGAGATAATGACAAACTTTAATTAATATTTCTCGATAAGAAATTTCTTGAGTACGTCCTCGCAGTACAGTCATACCATCTGCGGCTAAATAGCGAAATCTTTTGTCTAAAGAATCAAGCCATAGCTCTAAATCTTGACTTTGGATATATATTGGCTCTGGAGTTTGCCAATAGTCTACAGGATTGAAGCGACGATGAAATAATATCTGCGTTATCTGCTGTAGTTCTTCTTCCGTAGCTAAAGCTAATCCTGCTCTTAGTTCATCCAATGTCGTCTCCTCCACAACATCGCTTTTTAATTAAGCTATTTTATTTTAATTGAAAAAGTCGATAGCTGATAACTGATCACTGACCAAGTAGTAGTATAGAAAGGTAAAAAGACGTAGAATATAAGACTTTAACAATCTGCCAAAAATCAGATAATTTATAGAGTGACCCCAAGTAATAATGAAAAATGACGAATTTAATTTAATTGAAACTCAAGTAAGCAGTCCTCTAGACCAGATTGATTCGGCAGAATCCGCAGCTCAAATCCCTCCTCCTGATCCAGAGCGAATGTTAGAGTTGCTAAAATCTGACATTCCGAACGACAAAATGCTAGCCGCAAGGGCGTTTTGCGAATTGAAAGATTCTCGTTCTATTCCCTTACTAATTAAACTACTAAATGATGTTTGTCCTTTAGTTAGAGTTAGTACCACCTATGCTTTGGGACGTAACACTAATGAGACTACTGTTGAGCCATTAATTCAACTACTAGCTACAGATTTTAATGGTTATGTCCGCAAAGGAATAGTTTGGGCATTAGGTAATAGTAAAGATCGTCGCGCCCTAAAACCGCTGCTTCATGCTCTGAAAACTGATATTTCAGCAGTTAGATTATGGGCAGCTAGTGGTCTAGCTCAGATTGCACCTTTAGAGTATGAAGATATTATTGCCGCTATGCCACCCTTGATTCAAGGATTAAGAAGAGATCCAACTTCCGCAGTACGCAGTAACTGTGCTTGGGCAATTGGACAATTATGTCGAGAACTCCCTTCTAACGTAGTTTATGCTACGGCGATCGATGCTTTAATCGAGTCTTTGGTGGAAGATGATGACTTTGGTGTAAAAGATGACGCAAGAAGTGCTATTCTCAAGGTCGGCGATCCTCGTGGCTTGCAGATGATCGAAGAACTTGAATTTGAAGGATTAATTTAATTAATAAATAATAAATATTATATATATGACCAAACCCCTGATTGTCGGCGTTAGTGGTGCCTCAGGGCTAATTTATGCTGTGCGTGCCCTTAAATATCTACTAGCTGCTGACTATACGATTGAATTGGTAGCATCTCGTGCATCTTATATGGTTTGGCAAGCAGAAGAAAATGTCCGCATGCCCGTAGAACCCGATCAGCAAGAAGTTTTTTGGCGAGAAAAAGCTGGAGTAAAGTCAGGGGGAACTCTTAACTGTCACCGCTGGGGAGATGTCGGGGATAATATTGCTAGTGGCTCTTTTCGTACCCTGGGAATGATCGTTATTCCCTGTAGCATGAGTACCGTTGCCAAAATCGGAGCAGGATTAAGCTCAGATCTTTTAGAGAGGGCAGCAGATGTTCAAATTAAAGAAGGAAAACCTCTAGTTGTAGTTCCCAGGGAAACGCCGTTTAGCTTGATTCATTTGCGTAATCTAACTGCCTTGGCTGAAGTTGGAGTTAAAATTGTGCCAGCAATTCCCGCTTGGTATCATCATCCCCAGACAATAGAGGATCTAGTTGATTTTGTCGTAGCCAGAGCATTGGATACATTAGATATTGACTGTATTCCTCTAGAGCGTTGGAAAAGTAATTAATCTCAGTAGATCGAAAAATCATTTTCTAGCAGGCGATCGCTATTTATTAGTTCAAATATTAAATTGTCCACTAAAACCCCAAGTAGGATCGGATAACTTATTATCATTTACTTAATTCTGGGGAATGAGGTTATAGATAACTTATGAACACAGCAAAAAATGCGATCGCACAGTCAAGCATAGAGTCAAGCAAAAACATTACTTTTGACTATATTCATCTGGAGTCCATGGCTGAAATATGGCAGATAGCTGCCGATAAG
This sequence comes from uncultured Pleurocapsa sp., assembly GCA_938015355.1. Classification (GTDB taxonomy): domain Bacteria; phylum Cyanobacteriota; class Cyanobacteriia; order Cyanobacteriales; family Xenococcaceae; genus Waterburya. Next base: position 9 of record CALLPS010000131.1, on the reverse strand, counting down.
TTTGGTGAT
>CALLPS010000130.1 GCA_938015355.1 uncultured Pleurocapsa sp. | reverse complement strand
CGATATCTATTAAGCCATCCGTGAATAGTACTCAACCACGAGTAGTTCATTTACCTGAAGGGCGACCCATTCTCGTTCGATTTTGCCGTTAACTTTACCAGTCAAAGCACCTTTATCAAACTCTAGATGACTAGGTAAATTAGCCAAACCTGGATATTCCATGTTGGTTTCAACTAGCTTACGAGAGCGATCGCGATCTCTAACTTTGATCACATCTCCAGGGCGACACTGATAACTACCAACATCCACCACGCGATCATTAACTAGAATATGTCCATGGTTAACTAGCTGACGTGCTGCGGGAATGGTCCCAGCCATCCCTAAGCGAAAGATGGTGTTGTCCAAACGCATCTCTAGCAATTCTAGCAATGTTTGCCCTGTCGAACCTGCTACGCGACGAGCTTTACGGACATAACGTACTAATTGCTTTTCCGTAACTCCATAGTTGAAGCGTAATTTTTGCTTTTCTTCCAAACGAATCGCGTATTCAGAGCGTTTACGACGGCTTTGACCGTGTTGTCCAGGGGGATAAGCTTTACGAGCACTCTTTCTGGTTAGACCTGGTAAATCCCCTAAACGTCGAACGATCCGCAGACGCGGACCTCTATAGCGAGACATATATTATTTCCTCTCTAGATTGCAATTGCGAAATATCTCCAAATATATAATTATACATTGTTTGGTGGTATTTTTAACAAAAAAAATGATGTTTAGATGGTAGTTGATTAGCGAATTGGAGTTTATCTGGCGATCGCAAACTACAATAACCTATAACCTGAAAAAAAGATGAGCCAGTCATAACTAACTCACCTCGATGTACAGACAATGTACATTTAGTTGTTACTATTTTGCAGCCTGTATTTAGCTAGCTTTCACGAAGCCAACATCACGCCCTTTAGTTGCCCAAAACATTCCGTGAATTTTCTCGATCGCAGCCATCAATTCGTTAGCATGTTCCACACTAACTTCTACTTTACAAGCAGAACAGAGTTTAGCCGCTTTCCAAAAAGTATCGTGCAAGTCAGGATACTTTTCCAAATGTACTGGTTTAAAATAGTCTGTCCACAGAATTAGCAAGTCATCTTTAGTCTTTTGAGCTTGCTCTTCCTTGATGGCAATATAACGACTAAGAGTGTTCTGATAAGCAATATTGGCAGCTTTATCTCCCGCAGCAGGAACTTCAAGATCCACAATTTTTTTAGTCATGGAAACAACCGCTTCCGCCGTAATACGAGCCGCAGCAGGATCGTATACACCACAAGGTCCATCGCAATGAGCATGAACTTCGGGGGCGGGGAAGAAATTTTTAATCTGGGAAATAACTTGTTTCAACATCATAGTTTATGGTGTTTAAATTTAGAGAAATGTGCTAAAGCCAAGCGAATCACTTGAAACAGCAATAATTGTTAGATTAGGGTTATGTTTAAGATGTTCTAAAGATATAAATTGTCATGATATATCTTTATTCCCTATCTTTGTTTAGCTTAGTTTGCTTTAGGGTTGCTTTGCAAGAGTTCTAATCTTTAATTCTCCTTTACGGGACTTACCGTATCAATCACACTGAGGGTGCCATCTTCTCCAACTTGCCAAACATCATAGCTGCCAACAACATCGCCATTTTCATCGATATCAACATTACCACTTGCTCCCTGGAAATTAATCTCTTCTCCCTGACGCACTAGAGCGATCGCTTCACAAGCATCTGTAACCTCTGTCCCTGGGGCATTAGCCACATCTAATATTTTGCTTTTGATTCCTTCCCCTGTATTGGCATCACTGGCTTCTGCTGCCAACATCATGAGAATTGCCGCATCCCAGTTATGAGGTACATAAGCAGTTAATTCTTTGTTAGTTTTTTCTGTCCAGAGAGCAGAAAAGTCCTCTAACGCATCACCATTAGCACCAGGAACAGTTCCTAAAGCTCCCGCAATGATTGATTTGCCATCAGGAGTTTTGCCTACCTGGCGCACAAAATCGGCGGAATAAACCCCATCAGTGAGCAAAACCGTTACCCCATCACTGTAACCATTTTCAAATGCCGATTTGAGCAAGACGCTTCCTGTCTCAGCATATAAAACTGCCGCCACCGCATCAGGTTTCTGTCCAAAAGCGGCTTGGGCTTCACTATCTAGAGTCGCTGCTTTGGAATCGTAACGCACTGGTTTGCCGACAATTTCCCCTCCTGTTTTTTCAAAGGCACTGATAAACTGCTTTTCAAACCCCACTCCATAATCATTATTAATAGCGACAGTCGAAACTTTCTTAAAACCTTTTTTATCAGCCAATGCTGCCAGTGCTTGGGATTGATAAGTATCTGGGGGGGCAGTGCGAGCCCAAAAACCGTTAAATTCCCCATTTTGCGCTCTTTCTGTAAATACGGGGCTAGTGCTACCAGGAGACACCATCATTACTTTATTCCGTACTGCAACATCTACTGAAGCACTAGAAACACTACTGGCAAAAGCACCTACCACCCCTGCTACCCGATCAACTTCCGCCAGTTTAGTCATGGCGCTACTCCCTGCACTAGGATCAGTTTGACTATCTTCGTTGATCAAGGTCACCTTAGCTTCATTTACGCCACCGCAATCGTTGATCGTATCTACGGCCAGTTGAGATGCTACCGAAAAGTTTTGTCCGATAGAGGAAAGATCTCCTGTAGTGGGAGTCAAAGTACCCAACTTTAAACCACCTCCTGCTGCGGAATCTCCCCCTTGGCAAGAAGTCAACAATACGCTGGCACTTAAAGACATCAGCGCCAGCATCAGTTTAGAATCAGAGGAATATTTCCCTTTCTTTTGGCGATTTCCAGGCTGTAGTTTAGGGCGATCGCCTTTCCGAAATTTCCAGTTAAAACTTTTCATCTCTAAATCTTCTCCAATTCCAGTCAAGGTTCAATAGATTGGAATTGTACTCGAAAAATTAGAAATATGTTTGCTCGATGCAGAGGAAAAACTCGCAAAGAGCACTTTCTTGATAGTCTCTATTTAGTACGGAGAGGGGGGGATTCGAACCCCCGATGAAGTTTACACCCCATAACTCCTTAGCAGGGAGCCGCTTTCAACCGCTCAGCCACCTCTCCTTATCGGCATCGATTTTGCATTATAACAGATTTATTTAGGCTAGAGGTAGATTAATCTGGTTTTTTTTAATTTAAGTTATTTATTCTTCCTTTCCTAACCAGTTAATTGTCTTAACTGAGGTTACTTAGTTTTATCTAAAAAAATTGACAAAAAAAAAGTGCGTTGTCTAAAGACGCACTCCTTTAAATTGGTAAATAATAATGAATATCTAGTCATACATTTATAGTGCCACAGCTTTTTTTGATTTTCGCTATTTTTACGTAATCTTGTTCTAAAAGTGCAGATCTTTATCGTAACTTTATAAAAACTGAGGCATTAGCTTAATTTAGGCTACTTTTTCGGGAAAATCAAGCTAAATAATCATGTATTCTCTAGTAGACGAGTAAAGCGCGGATTGTATAAGACTAAAAATGGTCATTTAATTAATGCAGATGCTAATGGTAGCTTGAATATAGGTTTTAAAAGTAAGCACGAAGGCTTTAGCCGAGGTCTAGGGTCTGCTTGACGCAGCCAGCTAGGGTTAACGTCCTACAAAATTTTCGTTTTAAATCTTTGATTTAGGATGAGAGTAAGTCAATAAAATTTAAAATATAGCTAGTTAATGGCTGGATCGAACTTGTAACCTAGTAAAAGTAACCGAGTAAAAAAAGGACAAATTAATCATGGCAATCAATTTGAGCAAAGGAGAAAGAATTTCTCTAGAAAAAGTATCTCCTGGACTAGTAGAAATCTTCATCGGCTTAGGCTGGGATATAAATGCTACTGACACGGGAGGAGACTTTGATATCGACGCTTCAATTTTTCTTTTGGACAGCAATGAAAAGTTGATTTCTGACCAACACTTCATTTTTTACAATAATAAAACTAGCCCAGATCCCGCACAATCTATTCAACAAAGAGGCGATAACCGAACTGGTGCAGGGGAAGGAGACGACGAGATTATTGACGTTAATCTCACAACTGTTCCGCCAGAAATAGCAAAAATGGCACTCACCGTAACTATTCATGAAGCGGATAAACGCCAGCAAAACTTTGGACAAGTGAGCAATGCTTTTGTGAGGATCGTTAACTGCCAAAATGAAGAAGAAATTATTCGTTATGACTTAACGGAAGACTTTTCGGTGGAAACGGCGCTAATTATGGCGGAATTATATCGCAAAGATGGGGAATGGCGCATGAATGCCGTGGGTGCAGGGTATGAAGGGGGATTAGAGGCTTTAGTAGCAAGATACCAATAACAATTAACAGATTAGATAATTAACCGATAGAAAATAATGGCAGTTAATCTCAGCAAAGGACAGCGTATATCTTTAGACAAAGTTGCTCCAGGATTAAGCGAAGCATTTGTAGGTTTAGGTTGGGACACCAACATCACAGATACAGGACAAGATTTTGATATTGATGCTTCGGTATTTTTGTTAGATGACAATGAGAAATTAATTTCTGATAGCCACTTCATTTTTTATAACAATCTTGCTAGTCCAGATCCGAATAAATCCGTGGAACACCTAGGAGATAATCGGACTGGAGCAGGAGAAGGAGACGACGAGGTAATTAAAGTTAGTCTAAAACAAGTTCCTCCCGATATACATAAAATTGTGATGACGGTAACTATTCACGAAGCTGAGCAACGTCACCAAAATTTTGGTCAAGTACAAAATGCCTTTGTACGGGTAGTAGATGCACAAGAAAAAAAAGAAGTGGTTAGATATGACCTTACAGAAGACTTTTCGGTGGAAACTGCACTGATTATGGCGGAAATCTATCGTAAAGATGGAGAATGGAGACTTAATGCTGTAGGTGCAGGTTATCAAGGCGGCTTAGAAGCATTGCTTAACCGTTATCAGTAGATTCAGTCAACAGTACCCCCATGCGAGGGCAAGGGCATAACATCACCAGTGACGCGATTGCGTAGCAAGTCCGAACGAAGGCTTTAGCCGCATGTACTCAGCTAATCCTTTAGGACAACAGTCAACAAGGGCGATGATAGTACTTTGGCTTTCAAGAAGCAATTATGTTGTAGTCTCTGAGTGATAACCATCTTAGCTAGCTAATAACCAAGTAATCAATAGAAGAAATAATGGCAATTAACTTAAAGAAAGGACAACGAATTTCGTTAACCAAAGAAGATCCGAGTCTAAAGCAAATTATGTGTGGATTAGGTTGGGATGTTGCACCTAATTCTGGTGGTTTTTTCGGTGGGAATAAACAGTTTGACCTTGATTCTTCAGTACTTTGTTTGGATGCAGATAAGAAATTAGCTGATGTTAAGGATATCATCTACTTTGGTAATTTGAGACATAGCTCTAGTGCGATCGCTCATCAAGGAGATAACTTAACTGGTGCAGGAGAAGGAGATGACGAGGTAATAAACATTGATCTACCCTTAATTCCTGCTAACATTACCTATCTCATATTTGCGATCAATATCTATAAATGCAATCAGCGCCGTCAAGACTTTGGCATGGTAGAAAATGCTTTTGTCCGCATGGTCAATCGTGCTAATAATCAAGAATTAGCTCGTTACAACCTTTCGGGGGGAGAATATCAGGGCATGACTGGCATGATCCTGGCGGAAGTCTATCGCCATAATGAAGACTGGAAAATGGCGGCTGTGGGGAATGGATTTAAAATAGCAACCTTGGCTGATCTCGCTAAAATTTATACCTAAAGAATTCATTAAATTTTAGAATAAGAGTAAGATTATAAGGCTATTCATCTAGATCAATTAATTGTCCATGATAACTAGAAATATATTAGATATAAGTGTCTTGGATTACACTTAAGACGACAAAAGCTCGCTGGGAGGCAGAGTTGATGCAGCAAATATTGAATGCCTATGATATTCCCTGTCGTGTTCTCAATATTGGTGCAGGAATCTATTGTGGAGATGGAGCTCAGGCGGCACTCCAAGTAAGAGCAAAGGATCAATGGACAGCATTGTTACTTTTAAGTCCTCCCGAAGATTATCCAGAAATAAGTTAAAGCTCTATAAAAAAAATTAAACCAAAATTAAAACATTTTAAATTATGTCCTCTTTATTTGATTGGTTTGCCAATATTAGAAAAACCGAACCGTCTGTGCAGAAACAGCAGGAAAGAGAAATCGCTGATGGATTATGGACTAAATGTAACTCCTGTGGCTCGGTGGCATATACTAAAGATCTTCAGGCTAATCAATTAGTTTGTCTTGAATGTGAGCATCATAATCGAGTTGATAGCGATGAGAGAATTAAACAGCTAATCGATGCTGATACCTGGAAGCCTCTTAATGAAAATATTCATCCTTTAGATCCTCTCAAATTTCGCGATCGCAAAGACTACCATGTCAGACTACAAGACTATCAAGCAAAAACAGGTTTAATTGATGCCGTTAAGACGGGAACAGGCTTAATTGATGGTTTACCCCTGGCTTTAGGAGTAATGGATTTCCGCTTTATGGGAGGCAGTATGGGTTCTGTAGTTGGCGAAAAACTGTGCCGTCTGATCGAACATGCTACTGCTGAACAATTCCCCGTAGCAATTGTCTGTGCTTCTGGTGGTGCCAGGATGCAAGAAGGTTTATTTAGCTTAATGCAAATGGCGAAAATTTCAGGGGCTTTGCAGCGACATCAAGTAGCCAAATTACTCTATATTCCGATATTGGCTCATCCTACAATGGGGGGAGTGACCGCTAGTTTTGCCATGTTGGGGGATATTATTATTGCCGAACCCAAGGCAACTATTGGCTTTGCTGGCAGACGAGTCATTGAACAAACTCTGAGAGAAAAGTTACCAGACGGATTTCAAACTTCGGAATATCTCTTAGAACATGGTTTTGTAGATTCAATCGTACCTCGCACTCAACTGAAAAAGACTTTGGCACAGTTAATTAGTATGCATCAACCTTTCTATTCTCTGATGTCTCCCTTAAACGAAAATAACCACCATACAGAATTTAGTGAGACTGTCTGAGTTCTTGCTGATATAAAGTATCAGTGTTGGTAATTTTGCTAAAGACTAATGGTTTTTAACTTTGATTTAATATTATTACAGTAAATATTTTGATATTAACTGCGATGTTATCAATTTTGCCACAGCGATTACCCAAAGTAGCGATGATTATAGCGATCGCTTTTACCCTTTTAGTTCAACCTCTTCAGGCTAATGCCATGCCCTTAACCCAAACTGAAATTGACCAGAAAATTCAAGCCGTACCTCAATGGCAGCAGAAAAAGCAAAACATAGTCCGTGTCTTTAAATTTAAAAATTTTGTTGAAGCGATCGCTTTTGTCAATCAGCTAGTTGAACCAGCAGAATCAGCAGGGCATCACCCAGATATAACGATTGAATATAATCAAGTTACCGTTTCCCTCACAACTCACGATGCAGGAGGGCTAACCCAAATGGACTTTGATTTAGCTCAAACTATTTCAGATCTTAATGACTAGATTTGGTTATAAACTGTTGAATATCATTTTTTAGCATGCTCCTATTGTTTTAGTATTTCTGCTCCCATTTTTTATGCAGCAGTTTTTTCTTCAAAGTCCTCAATATTTTGACCGTCTGCTCAAGGAGCTGCTGGTAGCCTTATATATTGCTTGTTTTGTCTCTCATTCTGCTTCAGCCAATACCGTTATCAAACAAGCTGAAATATATAAAATTCGTAATCAAGTAGATTTAAACTTTGGGAGCAACCCTGATTGGCATGAGGCAAAACCAGGAGATGTAATCGTTCCCAGAGATTTAGTCCGTACTGGGGCTAATTCTCGTGCCGATATCTTGTTTGACGAAGGTTCATTAGTGAGAACGGGTGCCAGCACAACTTTCCGTTTTCCTCCAGGTAAACGTAGTTTTGAACTGACCAGTGGTGCAGCCTTAATCATGATTCGCCCCGACCAAGGTTCTAGCACCATCAATACCCCTGAAGCCAAGGTGACTTCCCAGGGAACAGCTTTATTTGTACAACATAATCCAAAAAGCAAATCCTCTTTAATTGGTGTATTAACCAATAGCCCAGCAGGGTTAGTTGAGGTAAAGAGCGCAGATGGTAGTATCACTGTTCAGTTGCAGGCTGGTCAATTCGTTTCCATTGTTCAAGGAGTCGTGGGTTTAGTCGAACATTTTGTCTTGCCGATGTTTTATGAAACTGTAGAACTCGCAGCAGGCTTAGGAATGAACCCAGAAGAGTTAGAAGCTCTGCTAGCTAAGGAATCCCCTGAGGTTCGAGCTACTATTCTAGCCGTACAAGCCGAAGCAGTTGATCCCTTGAAAAATCAATTAGCCTGGCTCCAAGGTTTTTGCAAGCTTCAGATTGAAACCGAAAACATGTCCCTTCTGCTGCAACTTTTGGGCATTAGAGCATCTGATCTTAATCTCAATCTTGAAATACCAGAGACAGATTTATCAATAATTCCCTTCCGTTCCCTCAATGGAATAGCCTGGCTCGGTGAATATTGCCAAGAAAATCAAACCCTTCCAGGATTTGAACCTGAATGATCCACCGCCCAAAAATTAAACAAAGTTCTTGACTCTCAAGTTTTTGACTCTCAATTACATAAAAATTCAAAAGATTTGCCAGAGTGTAACAAGATTTACTTAAACGTTACGGATTATTACTTTGTTTTTAATAAAGAAGACGATGGTGCGGACAATCTCGTATCTTTATTAATGACGAGGACATTCTATGTATCCGTCAAAAAATAAAAACTAAATTTGTTGTCAATTAATTAAGGAGAGCTCAATGCTTGACGCTTTTTCCAGAGCTGTAGTAAGTGCAGATAGCAAAACTGCTTGCATCGGTGGTGCAGAACTAGATTCTTTGAAATCATTTATTGCTGATGGAAACAAACGCCTAGACGCGGTAAACGTAATTGCTGGTAATGCTAGCTGTATCGTATCTGACGCTATTGCCGGTATGATTTGCGAAAACCAAGGCTTGATTCAAGCTGGTGGTAACTGCTACCCTAACCGTCGTATGGCTGCTTGTTTACGTGATGGTGAAATTGTTTTACGTTACATCACTTATGCTGTACTTTCTGGTGATGCTTCTGTTTTAGAAGATCGTTGTCTTAATGGTTTGAAAGAAACTTACGCTGCTCTTGGCGTACCTCTTCAGTCCACTGGTCGTGCAGTTGGTATTATGAAGGCTTCTTCTCTAGCTCACATCAACAATAACAACACAGAAGCTCAGGCTGGTTCAAGATATAAGAAAAACGAAATGGCTCAAGGCGATTGCTCTGCTATCACTTCTGAAGCGGGCAGCTACTTTGATCGTGTAATTTCTGCTCTTAGCTAGAAAACCCCTTTAATTTAGCCAATAATCTAAATAAATTGGCGAAGAGTGTGTATATTACCACTTTTATAATAAGCAAACCAGGAGATATCGAAAATTATGAAATCTGTTGTAACTACAGTTGTTACTGCTGCTGACGCCGCAGGACGCTTTCCTTCTACTTCTGACCTAGAGTCAGTTCAAGGTAGTCTTCAACGTGCCGCTGCTCGTATGGAAGCTGCTGAAAAACTAGCTAGCAACATCGATAACGTTGCTAAAGAAGCTTACGATGCTTGTATCAAAAAGTATTCCTACTTGAACGATGCTGGTGAAGCTAACTCCACTGATACATTCAAAAGCAAGTGTCTTCGTGATGTTAAGCACTATTTACGCCTAATCAACTACTGTTTAGTTGTTGGTGGTACTGGTCCTTTGGACGAATGGGGTATTGCTGGACAACGCGAAGTATATCGTGCTTTGAATTTGCCTACTGCTCCTTACGTAGAAGCTCTAAGCTTTGCTCGTAATCGTGGTTGTGCTCCTCGTGATTTATCTGCTCAAGCATTAGTTGAGTACAATTCTCTTCTCGACTACGTAATCAACTCTCTTTCTTAAGAGACTGGTTAAGAAGTTAATTATAAACAGATACTATTTCTGTTTAAATAATGGGGCTTTAGGTCTGATGCTGTGACTTTAGTAGGTTTTGGTATCAGTCTTAAAGCTCCTGTTTTATGTGTAAATTTCACCGAAAAGCGTTAAGTTAAATCGGTGCAAGATTAAACCTCATCGAGACTGCCAACGATATCAGCAAGTAATTGATCAATCATTAATAAAATGAGTATAGACGCTTTATTTGAAAAACTGAAGCATCCAAATCCTAATTTGCGCAGCCAGGCAATGCAGGAGATAGCTAAAGCTAGAGATGAGAATACTGTTCCTCGTTTAATGAGCATTCTCAATCAGGAGGATGTGACTTATAGGAGAGCAGCCGTAAAAACCTTAGGAGTAATTGGTGCAGAAGTTGTACCTCCTGTAGTGGCATCTTTGCTAAATAGCGATAATTCTACCGTTCGTTCAAGCTGTGCCAAGGTGCTGGCTCAAATCGTAGTCAATCATCCAGACGTACCGATGCCAGAAGAAGGAATTCAAGGATTAAAACAAGCATTAAACGATCCAAATCCCGTGGTCAATATACCTGCGGTGATGACGTTAGGTGAAATTGGCTCTCCCGTATTTAATCTTTTAGTAGAGACTTTAAACACGACAGAAAACATTGCTGTACAGGTGGCAATTTTAAATGCTCTTGGGTCAATGGGGGATTCTAGAGCGGTAGAGATATTAACTAATCTCGGTAATGACAAGTCTGCCGATCCTTATCTTCAGGAATCAGCTACTAGTGCTTTGTCTCGTTTAGAGATGGTCATGAAGTACAATTCTAGGTAACTCAATCTCAACTTATAATTAGCTAGTTAAGTTATTTATAATTAATGACAGAAATACGCCCAACATGTTCAACAATCAACCGACATTACAACTTTCCCACAGCGAAGCAGATGAGCTAATAGCTAACGTTAATCAGCAAATTTTTCAAGGAACTTTTGATCACCAAGACCAACAGCTGATCAAGCAAATGGTTGAGTGTTTAGGAGATACTCGAGGCTTGACGAGATTAGCTTATGCTGAAGCCCTGGGGCAAGTGGGAAAATCGGCAGTTGAGCCATTGATAGATGCGTTATTAGATCATGCTAACGTAGTTGTCAGGAGAGCAGCAGGAAAGACTCTTGCCCTAATCGAAGATCCCAGAGCTGTGACTCCTTTAATTCAAGCGCTACTCAATGATCAAGATACGGTAGTGCAATCTTCCTCTATCGGTGCATTAGCTCGTACAGGAGAAGCATCCGTTGCACCTTTATTAGAAATTTTAGCCTCACCCGATTCTACTGAAAGTCAGAAAGGTCATGCTGCCTGGGCGCTAGCATTTATTGGCATCAAGGCAAAAGATAAGCTATATGAGGCTTATGATTCAGATTCTCCTGAAGTTCGTGCCGCTGTAGTTGGCGCGATCGCAAAAGTAGCTGAAGAAGAAAATAATGATATTCAAGCATTTAAGTTGTTGATCCAATCCTTACAGGATACATCGGCTAATGTGAGGAGTGAAGCAGCGGCAGTTTTAGGTAACTTAAAATATCAGCCAGCAATTCCCATTTTAACTGAATTGCTTGATCATGAGTCAGGAGAAACTCGCAAGTCAGCTGCCTTATCTTTAATGAAAATTAGCGATCGCAGTTCAATTGAAGCATTACAAGCAGCATTAGCCCAAGAAACTGACGACGGAATTAAAAAAACTATTTCTCTAGCTATTTCAATGTTGGACAGGCAATCGGTATCTAATGATTGGTCGGAAGCTGATGATTGGTAAGCATAAGCAAATCAATCAATTTTAGTCCTAGATGAAGCTACGTTTGTCCAAGAAGACGATTCTACAAGAATACAGATATAGCCGTACAAAGTTAGATTAGGACAAAGTTTAGCTATCTGCTCGTAAGGATAAAGGATGAAGGATAAATTTACACTCTCAAGCTGAATGCCCTAAGCTAAATCCGTAATGCTATAAAAGTAGATTCTTTATCTAGTAAAAAAGCAAAAAAAGGCGTTGGTGATTTTATGTATGACGTATATAATACTAAATCCGTTTCGTATAGGTTACTTAAAAAATTAAGTAATGAGTAATGAGTAATGAGTAACGAGTAACGAGTAACGAGTAATAGTTATTCTGAATTTCATGAAAAAACTATTATGAATAAATTAAACACTACCTTTGCCAAGCGGATTTAGTATAATGTTTCTTTTCGTAGCTTTAAGCTCCAAGCTTTAAGCTCTAAGCATTTTAAATTTAGTTGAATAAAACAAAATTATGAAATCATACTTTGATTCACCAACGCCGCAAAAAAAAAGCCCCCCATTACTGGAGAGCTTTTTTTTATTTAATACTTACAAGGTAGCCCTAAAGGACTAGCTTCGCGTCGTAAGCTACACAGATTTCTAACCGTTGATGGAAGGAGCAGTTAAAGCTACAGGAGCTTGTTCGCCACTTGCCAAATCTAGAGGGAAGTTGTGTGCATTACGTTCGTGCATTACTTCAAAACCGAGGTTCGCTCTGTTGAGAATGTCTGCCCAAGTGTTTACTACACGTCCTTGTGAATCCATTACTGATTGGTTGAAGTTGAATCCATTGAGGTTAAATGCCATGGTAGAAATACCCATTGCTGTAAACCAGATTCCAATTACAGGCCAT
>CALLPS010000129.1 GCA_938015355.1 uncultured Pleurocapsa sp. | reverse complement strand
GGTATTACCTGCATTTTCGAGAAGTTGGAAATAGCATAGTACAGTTGTTCGGCAACCTTTTGATTCGCTACTTCATTAAGGTGAATTGCATCGATAAAGCTAGGAGAAGGATACTTATCGGTAAGTTTGTACAAATCCACTACCTTGATATTTTGGGGATAGACTTGGGCTAATTTTACAGAGGCTTGGGTGAAAAGAGGATAGCTTTCCCTGACCTTCTTGATATAAGTTCTTCCTAAATCAGTGGCAATTTCTCCTTCTGTATCCGTTAACTGCCTAGGATTACGACCTGTAATCTCTGGCTGTATTGCCATTACCAAAGGAATACGAGCAGCGGCACTTAAATTAAGCATTTGTTTTTGATGTTCAATATAGCGATCAATTCGCTGTTGTAATTCAGTTTCGTCGTTTGGTAAATGTTTAACTAGGTTAGAAGTTTGTTCGTTAAGGAGAAAGTCGGCTTCGGATTCAGTTTCTTGGGAGCTTAACCAATATTTTTCGGCTACTTGAGCTAAGTAACTGTTGTTTTTCAGTGGTTTACTCCACTGTGCTAAGTTTCTTTCGATGATGTTAGGTTTATTTGCTAAATAATTAGCTTGAGGAACGGTGGTTGCTGGTTGATCGCTGTGGAGCATTAAATCGGTATAGCCGTCGAGAATAACGATCAGATCGGGTCTATATTTGAGAATTTGGAGGGCAACCTGAGCCAATTCATTCCCTGAAGCATAACCAGGCACAGCCGCATTAATCACCCGATAGTTTCCCGACTTGATTTTAGAAGGTTTTGCCAGATACTGTTGTTTTTTCCCTGGGTCAACAGGTAAGAGATCGGGTTTATATAATTGGGGAGAAGTTTTCTGCTGTTGCAAACGCTGTTGTAAGCGCGCTTCTAACTGGGCGCTAATGGTGGCAGAATTAGCAGAATTACCGTAACCAAAAGCCGTTGATCCTCCCAACAAAAAGATTCTAATTTCATTGGCGGGTTTAGCTAGAGGTACAGGATCGCGATCGCGAAATCCTTGGTCGTTAATCTGCCAATATTCACTCTGTTGATTACCCACAAGTTCATAACCAACGGAAATACTACTTTTCGCTCTTAAGGAATCTTGTTGTTTGTCTAAGGAGCTAGATGCTGGAGTATCAAAATGTAATTGATAGGCTTCAATTCGATTAGGCTCTCCTTCCGTCTGGGCAAACTGACTTCTGTTTCCTGAAACATCAATGAAAATGCGGGTTAATAATTCTAATACTAGTAAAAAGAGGGCTACTGATGCGATCGCGCCTATCCCAGAAAAGCGACGACGTACTCTTCTGCGGTTGGTGAAAATTCGGCGTTCTTTAACTTTAGACTTAAACATAAAATTATTGTCCTGCTAGTTATTATAAATAAACGAAATAGCAATTAATATATCTGTTTCAGGTGACTCGGCATCAATCAAAATAGATGATCAAGAATACTATCCTGATTACTCATTCAGTTATAACTTCAAGTCAATCCTGCTTAATTTAGTTGATTTTATCTTTCCCTTTTTAATTAAAAAAATCTTAGTTACGATCCTATAGATTGCGAACTTTTCCTTACCAGCCTATGTGCTTAACTCTGTGGTACATTTACGATCATGAATCTTTTGTCCGTTAACTAAACTAGCTAAGTTTAAGCATATTCTTAAATTGTGATACCTTTTGTTCAGCGTATATAGCGTAGTCAATCAAATCAAAAATAGTAAGGTGCTAAAACAGTCCATTATCTTTAGTTATTCATGACCTATAAATTATTGTTCGTCTGTTTGGGTAATATATGTCGATCGCCATCAGCGGAAAACATTATGAACCACTTAATACAAGAAGCTGGTTTGACAGATACTATTATCTGTGACTCGGCAGGTACTTCGGGGTATCATATTGGTGCAGCCCCTGATCGACGCATGAATGCTGCTGCTGGCAAGAGAGGAATCGAATTACAAGGTGAATCGCGCAAATTGAAACCTGTTGATTTACAACAATTTGACCTCATCCTAGCGATGGATCGTGAAAATTACCAGGACATTCTATATTTAGATCGAGAAGGAAAATATGAAGCTAAAGTACGATTGATGTGCGACTTTGCTACTCAAAAAACTGATAAAGAAGTGCCTGATCCCTATTATGGTGGTCAGGATGGTTTTAATCATGTTATTGATCTTCTCTTCGATGCCTGTAATGGCTTATTAGATTACGTAGTTAATTCAGAAGAATATCAGGCTAAAACATAATCTTATGGCAATTATTGATCGGGAATTATCTTTGGTATTTATAGAAACGCAATGAATCGATTTAATTTTAAGGTATTTAAGCGGTTTTGGTCGCTAGCAAAACTGTACTGGTTGGGGAATGAGAAGAAAGGAGCCTTGAGTCTTCTGGCACTGCTGTTTATTTTGCTGGTGGCATATACTCAGCTTAGTGTCCTGCTATTACAACAGCAAGGAAATATCATTACTTACCTCTCTGCCAAAGATGCAGATCGATTCTGGAAAACTGTTCAAACTTTTTTAACTATTTTAGTTATCTATGTCCCACTTTTTGCGGCATATAGTTTTGTTAAACAAAGATTAGGCAACTATTGGCGTAGATGGTTAACCCACCATTTTCTTGACCGCTACTTTAATAATCGGGCATTTTATGAGTTAGGCAACTTTAATAGCGATATTGATAATCCCGACCAACGTATTGCCGAGGATATTAAAGGATTTACCATCGAATCTTTAACCTTCTTGTTAATCCTGGTTAGCTCAATTTTTCAAGTGGCGGCATTTAGCGTCGTGTTGTGGAAGATTTCCTCGAATTTAGTCTACTTACTAATTGTTTATTCCCTAGTCGGCACCCTGGTAGTTGTCGGCGTTTTTGGAAACAAGCTAGTTAAAATTAATTTTGCCCAAATTAAAAAAGAAGCTGATTTTCGTTTTGGACTAGTCAGAATCAGAGAAAATTCCGAATCGATCGCTTTTTATCAAGGAGAAGAACAAGAAACTCAAAGTTTGAAACGAAAGTTTGGCGAAGCTTTTCGTAATTATAATTTCTTAATCTTGTGGCAGGAAGTATATCTCGGTTTATTCACCAATGCTTATGATTTTTTCCCTTATATTTTACCCGCTGTGGTAGTGGCACCAAGTGTTCTTGCGGGGAATCTAGAAGTCGGGAAGGTTACCGAAGCCATCGGTGCTTTTGCCAGAGTATTTGGTTCGCTGAATTTGATTGTCGGTCAGTTTCAATCTTTAACGGCTTTTGCTGCTAGTGTTGACCGTCTATCTACTTTTGAAGATTATTTAGACAACCCAAAAACAATCTTAGACAAAGATGTGTTGTCATGTCCTACCATCAGCACTATTAAGCAACATAAGTTAGCACTCAAAAATCTTACCCTGCAAACTCCTAACTATCAACGCACCTTAATCAAGGATTTGTCCGTTGATTTACCCTCAGGAGAAGGATTGCTCATTATGGGTGCTAGTGGCTGTGGGAAAAGTTCTTTACTCAGAGCGATCGCTGGCTTGTGGAACTCTGGAACTGGTGCAATTTACCGTCCAGAACTCTCGGAAATGATCTTTCTACCCCAAAAGCCCTATATGATCTTAGGGACTCTCCGTGACCAGCTAATCTATCCTCACGATGATTTAGATATATCTAATGATCAGCTTGACAAAGCTTTAGCAGCGGTTAATTTAGCTGATTTAGCCAAACGTTCTGGGGGATTTGATTTAGAGAAGGATTGGGATGAAATCTTATCTCTGGGGGAACAGCAAAGGCTGGCATTTGCTCGCATTTTAATTAACAAACCTCGCTATGTAGTTCTCGATGAAGCTACCAGCGCCCTCGACATTAAGAATGAATCCAGCCTATATCAATATCTTCGAGATACTAAGATCACCTTTGTTAGTGTTGGTCATCGTCCTAGCTTGGTACAATATCATCGTTTGCTATTAGAAATGCAGTCAGAAGCACATTGGGTATTGAAAACAACTAATATTCTCGACAAGAGTTAATAGTAACCTGTTGACCGATTGTGACAAGTTAAGGAACTCACTTATTAGTCAACAACTATATATACTGCTTAGTTTTTTTAAAACACTATATATGGATTAAATTAAATCTAAAGTAGCGATCGCACTTTTATTAATAAAGTCACAACTCTAGGTGGTACTAC
>CALLPS010000128.1 GCA_938015355.1 uncultured Pleurocapsa sp. | reverse complement strand
GTTCTCCAAGCTTATGGTGTAGATTGGGTAGTTATGGCAGGCTGGATGCGAATTATTACTCAAGTCTTACTCGATGGCTATCCCAACCGCGTAATTAATATTCATCCGAGTTTATTACCCAGTTTTAAAGGCATTAAAGCCATTGAACAAGCATTGGCTGCTAAAGTTAAAATTACAGGCTGTACGGTGCATCTAGTTAGTTTAGAAGTCGATAGCGGCGCCATTATTATGCAAGCTGCGGTGCCGATTTTAGATGATGATACTAGAGATACTCTCCACGCCAGAATCCAGAAACAAGAACATCATATATTGCCCCAGGCGATCGCACTTGTCGCTAGCAAGTTTCAATAAAAAACAGGCAATATCTTTAAAATATATTACTCACGGGATAACTGACAATCAAGAACACCAACAACAATATCAATGAAGTCACAAATAAGAAAACTGATTAAGCTGATCTCTACTATCATCATCGTGGTCGCTTTAGGATTAGAAGGATGGAATTGGTATCTGCATTTGCAGAGTAAATCTTTGCCGACTAACTTAAACTCTCTGTTTTGGGTAGGTAGTATTGTCTTAATTGCCCATGCTATTGAAGGGATAATCGCTGCTCTAAAAGCTACTTCTCAAGCTAAAAATCCCTGGAAATATGGAATTTATACTTTTTTTGTCGGCTTTGTCGGGTTACAAGAATTATCTGAACATTTATCTGAGAATTAATAAATAAATGATCAATTTTGAGATTGTATTACCGAACTCCAGTCATCATTTTTAACCGCGGCTTCTAGTTTTTGCCGACGTTGAACTTCTGTCTCACTCTGGTTAGTTTGTGCCTCTAACTCATCAACGAGAGTGGCATCTGCCATGGCTTTTCTGAGTTTGAGTTTCTTCTCTTCATAGGCATTTCTCTCAGCTTCTGACATGGTTGCCTTAGCAGCTTCGCCAATAGTACGCGCCCATGTATTACCGCCTTCGGCATTACCTAGAGGAGTATAGTCTAATGCTTCTATCCATTGATCCTTGAGGGCTTCCATTTCCTGACGTTTAGGAAACTTAAATGTTTGAACTCGAATATAAGTACAGACTGCCGTTCCATTTTGAGCAATGTGTCCTTTGAGAGAGCGCAAGACATCCCGAGAATAACCAATATACTGATAGGTGCGATCGCAATCGATTACAGCGTAAACTCCTGCTATTTTAGTATTTTCTGTTTGCTGTGACCATGTTGATATCTCGACAATATTTGTGCCATCAGAATGGATGACAGAGGAAGGAGTGTCTGCACTATGTTCATTGTCAGAACCGTAAAGAAAGCTATGTAACCCTTGATGTGCAACAGGAACATTTTGATGTTCGAGAGGAGTATTTTGATCAGATTCCATAGCAATAGTCTCAATAAACGCTATTTTTCATCCTAGCTGGATCGAACCAAAGGGAGAAGATTTAAGCCAAAATTGTAATCTAAGTTATCTGAAGTGAACTCCTGCTTGTCTTTACAATCTGGATTTTAGTTGATAGTTAATTCTACGGAAAAAGCGATCGCTCTTACGGAAAAAGCGATCGCCCATGATAAGCTATAGATAATTTATCAGAAAACTTTAATTTATCAAGCAGAAGAATGTTCTATCCCTATGCTTCAATAGCTTCAGGAGGATTACTCGCAGAAGGGCGACGAGAAATAACCTGATCAATTAGACCATACTCTTTAGATTCTTCGGCAGACATAAAAAAGTCTCTTTCCGTATCCTCTTCAATTTTAGATAAGGGTTGTCCTGTATGATCTGCTAAGTGACCGTTTAGCTTCTGTTTAAGATATAAAATCTCTTTTGCCTGAATCTCAATATCAGTTGCTTGTCCTTGGGCACCACCCAATGGCTGGTGAATCATAATCCGAGAATTAGGCAAGCTCATCCGTTTTCCTTTTTCTCCGGCACTAAGTAAGAAAGCACCCATGCTGGCAGCTAAACCAATACAGATGGTGCAAACATCAGGACGAATTTGGTTCATGGTGTCAAACATTCCCATACCTGCGGATACTGAACCACCAGGAGAGTTAATATAGAGATAAATATCCTTTTCTGGATCTTCTGCTTCCAAAAATAGTAGTTGAGCCACAACAAGGTTAGCGATTTCATCAGTAACTTGCTGTCCCAAAAAAACAATTCGTTCTCGAAGTAGACGAGAATAAATATCAAAGGCGCGATCTCCGCGACCTGAACTTTCTATAACGGTAGGAATCATGCAGCTATGCTTAGTATAATGTTTTCTAATTGTAGCTATTTTAGATCAACAAGCACAAAATACAGTGGACTGAGTTTGCAGGTCATTCCCTACAGCATACGAAACCAGTTATATCCCAAAGCGATCGCTCGTTCGCGATTATTCTCGTCATTTAGGTGCTAAATTAAAATATAGCGATCGCCATCTTCAAGCTTTCTAATTTTTATTTCTTGTTGATCAATTGTCTCTGGCTTTTTTACTCGAAAAAACTACAACACACAGTTTTAAACGAATATAAAACTTATTTTTTAGCTAACAAAATTGAACAAAATTTAATTGATCGAAATCAACAATATATAAAAAGCTATTTTATTTTTTTCTTTACAAGATTTGTCTAGTAATAATCACAGTGGTTTTAAGCATCCCACAAATTGTCAAGTCTCACGAATTTAAGACAACAAGTAATGTACAATAAAAGCTATATATTCTCAATTAATACATCATTTGATTTTATCGTTTAATTCTAAAAACAGGCTTTAGTACTTCACTAGAAGTATTTGGGCTACTTTTGTAGCCCACTATGTTTTATGGTTATCTAGATTACTTTTTGCATAATTTATTTAGATTTTCAATATTATTTGGAATTGAGGTAATAACCTATAATTTTTAGCATCATTATCAAGAAATTCTCGGAAATTTATCATAATAGACTAATTATTGCAAAACGGAGGTTGTAAGCAGAAAAGGTCGTAATTGATCGAAATCAATTGCAACTAAAAATCTGATTTATTTCTTGCTCTTAAACAACTGGAATATATAATGCAGAATTCACGAAAATCTCTAATAAAATTAGAGGGCGATATACAAACAGGAACCCAAGCCAAGACCGCTCACGTATTTTTAATTGCCAGAAAACAGCTTTTAAGCGACTTAATCTATGTAGAACTTTGTCATCAAGGCTATAAAGTAGAGGTTTTTCATGATGGTATGGCTGCGGCGATCGCAATCCGCCAAGCAGAATCAACTCTACCAGACTTAATTGTGCTGGATTGGTCTATTTCCTTTCTTTCTGGGTTTGATATTTGTTATTTTCTGCGCTCCACCAATAAATATATTCCCCTGATGGCATTAACGGAATCTGATGATGTTAAAGAGCGGGTGGCAATCTTAAATGCAGGAGCAGACGACTGTTTATCTCAGCCGTTTAATATGGAAGAGTTTTTAGCAATTATTGCAGCCCGTTTTCGGGTCAAGCGACAAGAAAAAGAGCCGATTCTTGTATTTGATGATTTACAGTTGAATACCCTTACCAGAGAAGTTTATCGCAACAATCGTTTGATAGCATTAACAGCTAAAGAATTTAGTCTTTTAGAATATTTAATGCTCCATCCTCGCCAAGTATTGACTCGAAATCAAATACTAGAGGAAATCTGGGGTTATGATTTTTCAGGAGATTCTAATATTATTGAAGTTTACATTCGATATTTACGAATTAAATCGGAGGCAGAGCAGGAAAAACGTCTAATCCATACCGTAAGAAGTGTGGGCTATGTTTTACGCTCAGTCTAAATTTTTGGAGAAAGTATCTTATTAATTGTTAATCAATGGTAGATCGGCATAACCAATTTAAGGAAGAAGATCTTGCTCATAGTGCGATCGCTCATGGCATCGAGTTGATTATCGGGATTGGGAAAAGAGTTAGAAGCTCGATTCTTGACTACACTTTAGGGGCAGCTATTCTTGGTCTAATACCCGTTTATGGTCGTTGGATACCAGAAATTAGACTAATCTTATTGACGGTGTTAAACCTCAAAATGATGATTAACATCGGACGTTTTTGGGGATATCATAAGCATCAAGATCTTCTAGTTATCATAGGCTGTATCCTATCTCTGGTGGCTTCTTTTGCCTTAGCAATTTTGACCTGGCTGCTTATCTTTGCCCTTGGTCTATTTATCCCTTTCGCCGATAGTTTAGCCAGAGCAGTCGGCTATGGTATTTTAACCTGGAGTATCGGACATGCCGTATCTCGCTATTATTACAGTCCGCAAATTTTAGATACTCAAGCCTTAGAAAAAGCCTTGAATTTTCAGCGATCGCAAAAGCCTCGCCATCTTGGGAAATAAGCCGTGAAATTTTTGACTCGTAGACAACTATTGCTATTAGGACTAGCGGCAGGAATTACCGCTAGGATCACAGATGAATATAATCGCGATCGTGATTTTAATCAGCAAAGAAAAGCAGTTGCCAATGCTTTTAACAATGAGCCTGAAAATATAATTGATATTGCTTACAATTTGGAAGCAGATTGGGAAACAGAAATAGCCGAACGTCAGGAAATTTTAGCCGCTACTAGTCTCAGGTATCCCACGGTTGATTATAACCGAGACAAATCCAAGTGGATGATTCAATCCTGTAAGCTAGCGGTGCAGCAATACAAAACAGGTAGAAGTAATCCTAAATATGATGGCGAATTAACTTTTTTACCTGACTACAATGCCAACTTTACTAGCTATAAACAGTTAGCCTCTTTTCAAATCGAAGAAGAAATTGTCGAAAACTATTGGCAACTCAGGGAGTCAGTATTATCGGAAGATAATCAAGATGGGATGATGGGCAAAACCCTCCATGATGCCGAAAGCAAGATTCGGGAAATTGTCCAAAGAATTGCCCAGCGCAGACATCGTACTCCCTTATATATTGGTTTTGTGATTACTTCTGCCAAAAGCAATATTATTGCCTTTCGGGGGACTCAAACTCAAATCGAATGGTGGCGTAATCTGCAAGCTACTCAAAAAGAATATTTAGATCCTATTACAGGCAAACAATATGGCTGGGTGCATGAAGGCTATTTAAAAGTGATGCGAAATCAAATCATTGACACACTAATCGAGACAGTGCGTCAACTCGATCCGACTGTTCCTTGTTATGTTACAGGTCATAGTTTAGGGGGAGCGATTGCTACCCTCTCCGCTATGGAAATTGCCCTAAGAGTCCCTGAAATTAGAGAACAAATCCAACTATATACCTATGCTGCTCCTCGAATTGGCGATCGCACTTTTGCTCAAGCCCACAGTCAATTAATCCCCAACAGCTATCGAATTGTTAACCTGAGCGATTCTGTGCCCCTGGTGCCGCCAATTAAAATTAATAACTATTTTACCAAGGCTAGTTATTCTCATGTCGGTCAAAAATGGTCTTTTGCTGCCCAATTTGGGGATGTCTTACTCAATCATGTAGTTGATACCTATCGTACGGCAATTGAGGCGGAACAAGAAACAATGCAAGAAGATCCCTTTGAAGGCATGATGTAAAAAAA
>CALLPS010000127.1 GCA_938015355.1 uncultured Pleurocapsa sp. | reverse complement strand
CAAATTACCTGGATGCCAGTATTGGTATTATCGGCGCGTCTTTGTCCCAAGGGAGTTGAAGCAACTTTGTTTGCTCTTTTGATGTCGATTTGGAATTTATCTGGTTTGTTGTCCCACGAATTTGGGGCGTTATTAACCTCTTGGTTAGGAGTTACGGAAACCAACTTTGATCAGATGTGGTTACTAGTAATTATTACCAATCTTTCTACTTTACTTCCCCTACCCTTTCTCGGCTGGTTACCTGCAGGAGATCCTCAAGCAGAGCAGTCTAGTAATGATTTTGCCCCTGGAGAAGCTCCTGTACATAACTTGGGTGGCGGATTAATTGAATCAGATCTGACTCCCAATCTAGTACCAGAATTTGCGATTAATAATAAGCCCAGCAGTACCGAAAAATTGACATGAAATACATTAGAAATACATTGGTTTTAGATTAAAGCTTCCGCCGTATTCGGGGAACTAGCTAATTCTTCTAATCTTTCTTGCTGATCTTGAGAAATACAGGATTGAATCATGACATCAATATCACCTTCTAAGGAGTTAGCCAAGGGAAAGTTTTTTCCTAGCCGATGATCGGTAATACGATTATCTTTGTAGTTGTAGGTACGAATTTTTTCAGAACGGGCACCTGTTCCTACCTGAGATAACCTTAAGCCTCTGACTTCTTTTTGTTGCTCTGCCAATTTAATATCGTATAGTTTTGCTCGCAGAATCTGCATCGCTCGTTCACGGTTTTGTAATTGCGATCGCTCTTCTGTACAAAAGATCCTAATTCCGGTGGGTTTATGAATTAAATCAACTGCCGTTTCTACCTTATTGACGTTTTGTCCTCCAGCACCACCAGAACGAGCTGTTTTAAGCTCAATGTCTTTGGGGTCAATTTTTACTTCTACATCATCTACTTCAGGCATCACTGCCACAGTAGCAGTAGAGGTATGGACTCTCCCTCCTGCTTCAGTTTGGGGAACTCGCTGTACCCGATGTACCCCCGCTTCAAACTTGAGCTTACTATACACAGAGTCTCCCGTGACTTCGAGAATAGCTTCTTTAAAACCACCCATATCTGCTACTGATTCACTCAGAAGAAATACTTTCCAGTTTTGACCTTCGGCATATCGAGAATACATTCTCACTAAATCACCAGCCCAGATACTAGCCTCATCCCCTCCCGTACCCGCACGAATTTCTAGCATGATGTTTTTGTCATCATTAGGATCTCTGGGAAGTAAGAGAATTTTTAGTTTCACTTCGAGCTGTTCGATCTGCTCTTCTAATTCACTGGCTTCCATGCTAGCCATTTCTTTCATCTCAGGATCCTCAGCCTCCTTGAGAATTTCCTTTGCCCCTGCTAATTCCTCCATTGCTGATTGCCATTTTTGATAAGTTATCACTGTTTCTTCCAAAGAAGAGCGAGCTTGAGCTACTTTTTGTAGTTCATTAGGATTGGTCGCAATATCGGGATCTGCTAGACGATGAGTTAGTTCCTGAAAAGTTTGTTCAACAGATTTTAATTTATCTAATAAGTATGCTTCTGCCATTGGTTTACTCCGATTAAACTAGATTTATCTAATAAAAAACATCAAGATACAACAAACCCAGCAGTCAATCCAAACTAACTACTGGGTATATATTCTGTATTAAATTGCTAATTCTCAGCGTCAGATGCAGATTCAGATTCAGATTCACTAGTAGCATCGAGCATACCGTATTTACGTAAAAAGCGATCAACTCGACCTTCGGTATCAATAATTTTCTGAGTACCAGTGTAGAAAGGATGATTTCCCGACCAAACATCGACGTTTATTTCTGGCTGGGTGGCACCGACAGTCATTACGACTTCGCCGTTACAAATAACTTTGGCATCAGGATACCAAGTTGGATGAATATCAGGTTTTGGCATTGTGATTAATTCCTCAAACAGTTTTTATTAATTAAAATTTATCTTGCTGCGTTCTATCGTTTGGAGAACTGAGGAGCCTTACGGGCTTTCTTCAAACCATACTTCTTCCGTTCTTTACAACGAGGATCTCGGGTCAAATAACCTTCTGTTTTCAATGGTTGACGGTTATTGGGATCTTGCTTACATAATGCTCTGGCTACCCCTAGTTTTACGGCATCCGCTTGACCAGTTAAACCACCACCGTGAGCGTTAACTAAGATGTCGTATTCACTCTCAAAGCCCAATGTTTCCAAGGGACCTTTGATTGACATCAAATAACTGGGAATGCGGTTGAAATAGTCTTCTCCAGATTTTCCATTGACTACTAGCTTGCCTTCTCCTGGGACTAAACGAACTCTGGCGATCGCTGACTTACGACGACCTGTTGCCCAGTATACTACCTTGTCTTCTGTTCCTTCCATGTTTTAGTTCCTCGCGGGGATAGTGTTAATAGTTAAAGTTTCGGGAGTCTGGGCAGCATGGGGATGATCTGACCCTGTGTAGACTTTGAGCTTGGTAAATAGCTTGCGTCCCATGGTATTTTTCGGCAGCATACCTTTTACTGCTTTTTCGATGATGCGCTCGGGAATTCTTTGCTGTAACTGGTCAAAAGTTTCTGTTTTCATCCCCCCTGGTCTACCAGAGTGCCGACGGTATAGTTTTTGCTCGTTTTTTCTACCTGTAACAACTATTTTCTCAGCATTGATGACAATTACAAAGTCTCCAGTATCCATGTTAGGTGTAAAACTGGGCTTATTTTTTCCTCGTAAAATCGAGGCTATTTCCGTAGCCAGGCGACCAAGACGTTGATCTTCGGCATCAACTAGATACCATTTTTGTTCTAGAGTAGCTGGGGTTGGTAAGGGGGTTTTATTCATGTTCCGTGATAATATTTTGTGGATTATTTTAAATAAAGAGGTTTACCGAGCTAGGTAAAAATTAGGCTGGGTATCAAACCACAATGGTTTAGGAAAAGGGAACTCAGGATAACCAACCCTCAGTAAGCAAAGCCCCTTGGCAGGAGCTGAATACTTGACCTCTGAGCGACGCTGATTTTGCCAAATTTCCGTAAAGTTTTCGGGGGATCTCTTGCCACTCCCGACCTCTATTAGCATGCCTACTAATAGACGAACCATACCGTACAAAAAACTATTTGCCTGAATTTCTACATATAAAAATGCTCCCTGGCGGTAACATTTTGCAGCTTGCAGATCGACTAAAGAATCAGTTCGATCTGAACCTGATCTTTTGAAAGCAGAAAAGTTATGTTCTCCCCGCAAAGGCTCTAATACGGCTTGAATTAAAGCTTCTTGCAATACCGAATGATAGTAATGCCAGCACGTTTGACTAATAAATATATTGGGTTGTTTATCAGTATAAATCGTGTAGCGGTAACGCCGCCAACTAGCCGAAAAACGAGCATGCCAATCATCAGCAACTTGAGCCGAAGCTCTTATTAGTATACCCTCTGGCAGTCTCGCGTTAATGATTTTCGCCCATTTACTAGCAGGGATTGAACCTTGATAGTCAAAATGAGCCACTTGGGCTGCGGCATGTACTCCTGAATCAGTTCTACCTGCACCATAGATATGAACAGGGAAACCGATAACCTCGGAGATCGCTTTTTCGATATAGCCTTGAACACTAACTTGGTTTGGTTGTCTTTGCCAGCCATGAAAGTTTGTTCCCAAATATTGAATTAGTAAAGCAACTCTCATGATAATTGGCAGTTTCAACTAGGTATAAAATGCGATCGCCTAAACTAGCTCAATAATTGCCATTTCAGCATTATCACCGCGACGGCGTTTAGTTCTCACGATGCGAGTATAACCACCATTGCGATCGCCATAACGCTCCCCCACCGCTTTAAACAGTTCGCTAACCAAATCTTTATCATAGATATAGCCAAGAGCTTGTCTTCTAGCTGCTAAAGAGCCGTCCTTAGCTAAAGTAATCATTTTTTCTACTTCGCTTCGTACTGCTTTGGCACGAATTAAAGTAGTTTTAATTTGACCATGACGAATAATTTCGGTAGCGAGAGAACGTAATAAAGCTTTTCGTTGATCTGCTGGAAGTCCCAGCATTTTGACTTTACATCGGTGACGCATGACGGATACTAAAATACTTGTTTATATTTATTTTACTTACCTGACTTTTCTTGGGCTAAGGTAATCCCTAAACGTTGTTGCAGGGCTTCAATAACTTCATCTGCTGATTTTTGACCAAAGTTTTTAATCTCTAAAAGATCTTCTTGGGTATAATCAAGTAAATCGGAAACTGAATTGATCTGCGCACGTTTCAAACAGTTATAAGCTCTCACCGACAACTGCAACTCTTCGATGGGAATCTGGCTGGTAGGATCTTCATCTTCTTGGTAATCATCTTGAATAGGCTCCAAGGTGAGATCTTTTAGAGGATTGAATAGATCTACAGCAATTCCTGCCGCCTGAGATAAGGCTTCTTCAGGCTTGATACTGCCATTAGTCCAAATTTCCATGAGCAGACGCTCACGAATACCTGAACCGTCAACCCGAGCGTCTTCAACACTGTAATTGACCTTGGTGACAGGCATAAATACCGCGTCTATTTGCAGAAAGTCTAAAGAACTACCTTCTTCTTTACCTCTTTCCACAGCACGGTAGCCCTTGCCTTTCTCTACTCTAAACTCCATTTCGAGGCTAGTGCCTTCAGCAATGGTAGCTACATACTGATTTGAATCTACTGTCTCTACTTCAGAGGGTAACTCAAACTGCGCCGCTGTAACAGTTCCAGGGCCAGTCGCTACTAGACGACCTATTTGAGGCTGATTAGTATAGCTTTTGAGGACTATTTCCTTCATATTGAGAATAATCTCTAAAACGTCCTCTCTGACTCCTTCAATGGTGGCAAATTCATGGGTAGCGAAGCCAAACTTATGTTCCTGCTTGCTTTCATCTTTTGCCATGCCTCCACCAATGCGGATTGCAGTTACGGCAGCTCCCTCTAAATTAGAAAGTAAAACTCTCCGCAGAGCGTTTCCCAAGGTAGTACCCTGTCCACGATCTAAGGGTTCTAAGATAAACTTGCTGTATTGATGCTGATTTTTTAGAGTTTTAGATTCTACACACTCAATTTGAAATTGCGCCACAGGCTGCTCTCCCTCTTGTTTCGACAAGCGATCTGGTAAACCGAGATAAAAATAGTTGCACGATCCAAACTACAACTAACAAACTTATGATGATCGTTTAAAAGCTATACTCTACGGCGTTTTGGCGGACGACAACCATTGTGAGGAATGGGAGTAACATCACGAATTAAAGTAATCTCTAAACCCACGCCCTGCAAAGCTCTAATTGCAGTTTCCCGACCTGCGCCAGGACCGCTAACCATGACTTCTACTTGGCGCATTCCCTGATCCATCGCTCTTCTGCCAGCACTGTCGGCTGCTGTTTGAGCTGCAAAAGGAGTACCTTTTTTTGCCCCTTTAAAACCACTGGCCCCAGCGGAAGACCATGAAATCACATCGCCTCTAGTATCAGAAATAGTTACGATCGTATTGTTAAAGGTAGACTGGATATGCGCCACCCCATTAGGTACATTCTTTTTATTTTTCTTTGCGCCGCTTCTTCTTTTTGGTTGCGCCATGTTTTTCTTTCTATGTTTAACTTGTGCTTGAATCTACTTTTGCGATCTATTTCTTGCCTGGAGCCTTTTTCTTACCTGCTACCGTCAATCTTCTTCCCCGCCTAGTACGAGCATTGGTGCGAGTTCTTTGACCTCGAAGAGGTAGCCCCATACGATGACGACGACCACGGTAAGTGCCAATATCAGCTAAACGCTTAATATTCATGGCTTCCCAGCGTCTTAAATCACCTTCAACCTGATAATTATCTTCGATGTAAGCTCTAAGTTTAGTTACATCTTCATCAGACAGTTCTCGAACTCTAGTGTCTGGATTAACTCCAGTTTCTGCGATCGCTTTCTGCGCCCGCGATAAACCTACACCGAAAATGTAGGTAAGCGCGATTTCCACCCGCTTATCGCGAGGAAGATCTACGCCAGAAATCCTTGCCACGTTTTTGCTCCCTAATTACTGTTGTTACTTTTGCTTCTTGAGCCATAGTCTTGGCTCTCTCTTAGGTAAGAGGTTGTTCTAAGCAATTATCCTTGGCGTTGCTTATGCTTAGGATTGCTACTACAAATAACCATTACCCTACCGCGTCTTTTGATTACACGGCACTTTTCGCACATTTTTTTCACTGATGGTCTAACTTTCATGCCTTACTTTGGCCACATTGCAAGCCTATTATTATATCGATTAATTTGTTTTGCTGTCAAACTGGTAAATAATTATGTCGGAAAACGCATTATTTACTTGTTTTTGAGACGGTAGGTAATCCTACCTTTAGTCAAGTCATAAGGGGTTAACTCAACTTTGACGCGATCGCCTGGTAGAATTTTGATGTAATTGCGTCGAATTTTACCTGAAATATGGGCTAAGACGTTGAAGCCATTATCCAGATCAACACGAAACATTGCATTAGGAAGAGATTCTGTAACAGTTCCCTCCATTTCAATTAAATCTTGTTTAGCCAATGTTTATCTCCAGTACTTTTTGCTAAATAATCACTAATTATCTTGTTACGAAGTTATGCCGAAGGCTAATCTTGTTCGACAGAACCATGCCATGCTTGCAGACAAGGGGGAAGTTGCAGCATGTAAGTGATATGTCTGTGAAACTTTTGTTTGTGCCCACCAGGGTCTTGAGAAAATTCAAAATCCTGATGAGATAGCTTCATTTAATTGATCAGCAACCTCTTCCATCGTCCGATCCCCATCAATGGTTTTCAGAGCATCCCTTTGCTGATAGAAATTGATTACAGGCACTGTATCCTGATGATAAACTTCTAAACGACGACGAATAGTCTCTTCGTTGTCATCTTTGCGCTTTCTTTCCAACAATCTTGACACTAGAACTTCATCTGGTACTTCTAAATTCAAGACAAAATCAGCATTTTGGTCTAATTTAGCTAGCAACTCTGATAAAAAGGCCGCCTGATTAACGTTTCGAGGAAAGCCATCTAAGATCCAGCCGTTAGCAGTATCTTCATAAGATAGACGATCCTGAATTAAGTTTAAAATTAAGGCATCAGGGACGAGTTCACCTCGATTCATATAGTCTTTTGCCTGTTTACCTAAAGGAGTTTTTTGACTAACAGCTGCACGCAAGATATCTCCAGTAGATATATGGGGAATTTGGTGATTTTCCGATATTATCTGAGCCTGAGTTCCCTTGCCAGCACCAGGTGGACCAAGAAATATTAATCGCATTGCCATATCAACTCATAAAAATCAAAATTATTTAGTGTTTAGCAACCAGCTAGGGGTCAACTATAAGACATGCTGTTGCTTTAATACAGTTACAGATTACGAGGGTTAGCCCAGCTAATTATTGCTTAACCATGCCTTCATAACGTTGAGATATAACGTAGGTCTGGATCTGTTTTGCTGTATCAATCGCGACCCCGACCAGAATCAGCAGCGAAGTTGCTCCAAAACCGCTAAACACAGTTGTTCCTGCTGGAATAGCACTTTCAACTAAGGTGGGAATAGTTGCGACTAAACCTAAAAATATTGCTCCTAAAAAAGTTAGGCGATTAAGAACTTTTTCTAGATAGGCACTAGTAGTTTTGCCTGGACGGATTCCTGGAATAGAAGCACCCATTTTTTTGAGGTTTTGGGACATATCAACAGGATTAACAATTAAGGAAGCATAAAAGTAGCTAAAGAATAGAATTAAAACTAGATAGACTACTGTATAAGCCCAGTTTCCTGGTTGAATTGCGGCAGCAATCCGACTAGCAACTTGAGTAAACAAATTATCCCCTATAGCTTCGTTACCCTGTAGAACTACCAATAACTGCGCTGGCAAAAACAATACAGAAGAGGCAAAAATAATTGGCATTACTCCTCCTTGATTTAATCTCAAGGGAAGATAATTACTTCTTTCTCGGTACACTCTTCTGCCAACCTGACGACGAGCAGAAATAATCGGAATCCGACGAGTGCCTTCTTGAATAAACACAATTCCAACAATCATCGTCAAAAAGACTAGCAGCAGAACAATTACCTGCGCTATTTCTTCTCTGCCACCACTTTGAGCAAACTCAATGGTATTCCCCAGAGTTTTTGGTAAGACAGCAACTATGTTGACGAATATTAATAGAGAAGCTCCGTTGCCAATACCTTTTTCGGTTATTAGCTCAGAAATCCACATCACAAACATCGAGCCAGCAGTCAAGGCTAGTACTGTACCTCCAATCGGCAAAATACTCTTTTCAATAACTCCGTTACTGACCAGTAAGCCCAGAGTAATGCCAAAGCTTTGGATAATTGCTCCGCCTAAAGCAACATAGCGAGTAATTTGAGATATCTTACGTCTTCCTGCTTCCCCTTCATTCTTTTGCAGATTTTCTAAGGTAGGTATTGCTGTTGCCAATAACTGCATGATGATCGAGGCATTAATAAAGGGTAAGATTCCCAAAGCAAAAATACCTAATGCAGAAATACCACCACCAGTAAAGATATCTAAAAATCCTACTATCGAGGCATTACTGGAACTATTAATTAAGTTGCCAAATACTTCACGGTTGATTCCAGGAACTGGAATAAAGACCCCCAATCGGACTAATACTAGAAGACCGATAGTAACAAGCAGTCTGCCCCTAAGACCCGCTGCTTGTGCCATCTGCAAAAAAGTCTCCTGTGCTGAGGGAGTTTTTTCTCTGACCATACAGGTTTTCCTCTTATATGTTTGGTATTAAATAAGTTATTTACGGTGAAATATTATATAAATTTTAGATAAATTTATTTTTCTACCTATGCTCCTTATGATATACCAATCGTGATTTCTTACTTGGCAACAATTTCACAGCTACCGCCAGCCGCCTCAATTTTCTGAGTCGCATTTTTAGTAAATGCTGCCGCTTTCACGTTCAATGCCACGGTTAGTTCGCCATTCCCCAGAATTTTTAGTGGACCATCATTGCTAGTGACAATCCCACTATCTAATAATGACTCTAAAGTAACTTCTGTATTTGCAGCTAGTGACTCCAACACTTCAACATTGATAGTAGTGTAGTGTTTTTGATTAATTAGAGTGAAATGTTTTAATTTAGGAACTCGACGATATAAGGGCATTTGACCCCCTTCAAAACCTGCTTTTGTTCCTGTACCAGAACGCGACTTTTGACCTCGCATTCCAAAACCGCAGCTAGCTCCTTGACCTGCGGCAATACCGCGACCAACTCGACGCTTACGTCTTTTTGACCCCTCTTTGGGGCTAAGATTTTCTAGTTTCATTGGTTGTTTGATATTAGTTGTTATTCGCGCGTTCTAGCGGCTGAAACAGCATTAGAGTCAATCATCAATGACCTAAGCATAAAGCTGTTCAATAGGAATATTTCTTTCCCGAGCAACTTCGCCAAAAGTACGAAGGCTAGCCAAAGCATCGATCGCTGCTCTAGCATTGTTTAAGGGGCTGTTAGAACCTAACTGCTTTGCTAAGATATTTTTCACTCCAGCAAGTTCAAGCACAGTACGGACTGCACCCCCAGCAATTACGCCAGTACCAGGAGCAGCAGGGCGCATAAACACTTTTGCGCCCCCAGCTACACCATTGGATACGTGTACGATAGAGTTAGCTTTAGTTAGAGAAACTTCCACCAACTGCTTTTTAGCATCGGCAACACCTTTGCGCACTGCCCCAATTACATCAGCCGCTTTGCCAACGCCAACGCCAACCTGTCCTTTTTCATTACCGACAACAACAATGGCACGAAAGCTAAGTTTTTTACCACCTTTCACCACTTTGCTGACCCGACGAATCTGCACTACTCGCTCTTGCCAAGCGGAGTCTTTATCTTTAGCGCGACCTTTTTTACGCGACTTATTAGATTTAGCCATAGTGATTATCCTTGATATTTTGATTTAAAAGTCTAAGCCAGCTTCACGGGCTGCTTCAGCTAAAGCTTTTACTCGACCATGATAGAGATTACCACCTCGATCAAAAACCACTTGAGCAATACCCTTCTCTAAAGCTCTTTGAGCTACTAATTTGCCGACTTCTGCCGAAACTTCGCAAGTAGCACCAGAACTATCAAGATTAAAATCTGATGCTGCTGCTAAAGTATGCTGCGCCACATCGTCAATAACTTGAGCATAGATATGATTATTAGAGCGGAAAACACACAAACGAGGGCGTTCGGGAGTACCACTGACTTTTTTGCGTACCCGTCGATGACGGCGTTTTACTGATTCTTTGCGTGAAAGCTTCATAATTTCTACTTACCTGTCTTACCAGCTTTGCGTCTTACTTGCTCATCAAAGTAGCGAATTCCTTTTCCTTTATAAGGTTCAGGAGGTCTGACTGCTCTAATACGGGCTGCGACATTCCCCACTACTTCTTTGTTGATGCCACTAACAATGACTTCCGTATTTCTGTTTTCTATGGCTACATCGATCCCATCTGGCATTTCCATCTCAACCGGCTTACTATAGCCCACGTTAAGAGTTAGCTTTTTACCTTGAGCTTGAGCTCTGTAACCGACACCTTGGATTAGAAGGCGCTTTTGGAATCCTTTGGATACACCGTCTACCATATTAGCCACCAGGGTACGGCAGAGACCATGGCGCTGGCGACCAATGCGGGAATTATTGGTAGGGCTAACGAGAATTGTAGTTCCCTCTTGTTTAACCTCAATTGGGTCTGGGATTTCCCGCTCTAGAGTGCCTTTCGGCCCTTTGATAGTAACGTGTTGTCCTGAGATTTGCGCACTCACCTTATCAGGGAGCGGAATCGGCAGTTTGCCAATACGAGACATAATTTACTTCTCCTATTTAATTACCAGACATAACAAAGAATCTCTCCGCCAACTCCCTGGCTACGAGCTTCTCGATCTGTCATTACTCCTCGGGAAGTGGAAACGATCGCAATACCAATGCCGCCCAAAACACGAGGAATATCTTTTTTACGAGAGTAGACTCGCAGCCCTGGCTTACTTACCCGTTTCAGGGTACTGATAATTGGTTGACGATTTCTGCCCTTATACTTTAAGGAAATTTGAATAAATTTTTTCGGAGCTTCTCCTGTTTCCTCAAAACCCTCGATAAAACCCTCGCTCTGCAAAACCTGAGCGATCGCACGAGTCATGCGGGTAGAAGGAACTTGGGTAGTTTGATGCTTGACCATACAGGCATTACGGATGCGGGTCAGCATATCTGAAATAGTATCGGTTGCTGCCATTATTACCTATTTTTATGTTTTAGATACTAAGAAAGTTAATTGTCGCGGAAAGGCATTCCCATTTCTTTAAGTAAAGCGCGTCCTTCTTCGTCGTTAGACGCGGTCGTGACGATGGAAATATCCATTCCTCTGATTTGATCGATGCTATCGTAATCAATTTCGGGAAACATTAGCTGTTCCCGCACCCCCAAACTGTAGTTACCACGACCATCAAAACTTTTGGGGCTGATGCCGCGAAAATCACGAATCCGAGGTAGAGCGAGGGCGATTAATCGATCTAGGAAGGCATACATTTTTTCGCCCCGAAGGGTAACCATAACCCCAACAGGCATTCCTTCCCGAATTTTAAAAGATGCGATCGCTTTTTTGGCTCTAGTGACGACAGGCTTTTGTCCTGTAATTACAGTTAGCTCGTTAATAGAGGATTCTAAAGCTTTGGCATTTTGGGATGCTTCGCCCAAACCGCGATTAATCACGATTTTGACTACTTTGGGTACTTGGTGAACGTTGCTGAAGCTAAATTGCTCTGTTAATTTAGGAACAATGTCTTCTAAATATCTAGTTTTTAATGGTTTTGGCATGATGATTAGTTTTTCCTGGGCGTGGTCAGGAGACTATAAATTAAAAATTATCAGCGCACGGGGAATGTCTGAAAAGCTAGTCAAGGATTTCACCAGTTTTTTTGAGCATTCGCACTTTGCGACCGTCTTCGGTGAAGGTATATCCCACACGACTAACGGTTTTCTCCTTATTGGAGTAAAGCATGACGTTAGAACTATGAATCGGAGCTTCAAAAGTCACAATTTGACCTGATTCTCCTTCTTGTTGCGGTTTAACGTGTTTGGTACGGACATTAACTCCTTCCACAGTCACTTGACTAGTTTTAGGGTTAACGGTGGTTATTTCGCCGACTTTGCCTTTGTCCCGTCCAGAGATGACCTGAATGGTATCCCCTTTTCTGACATGCATTCTGTAGCGGAGCGGTGTTTTTTTCGTTTTAGCCATTTAAATTACCTCTGGAGCTAAAGAGACAATCTTGGTAAAGTTTCTCTCTCTTAATTCTCTTGCCACAGGGCCAAAGACACGGGTCCCTCTGGGATTTCCCTGTTCGTTGATAATCACTGCGGCATTGTCATCAAAACGAATGCTCATGCCACTGGAGCGATTAACCGCTTGTTTGGTACGAACAATCACCGCTTTAACAACTTCGGATTTTTTAACTCCCATGTTGGGTAAAGCATCTTTCACGACTGCCACGACGACATCACCGATAAAAGCATAGGGACTATTCCCCTTGCCAATTACCCGCAAACACATCAGCTTGCGCGCGCCACTGTTGTCAGCGACATTTAAATAGGTCTGTTGTTGAATCATTTTCGATCTCGACCGAGGAACTTGGGTTAATAAGATTTAGGAAGTTCTTGATTCAAGAATTTCCTCGACCGTCCAGCGTTTGGTTTTACTAAGAGGACGAGTTTCTTTGATACGTACGCGATCGCCAATTTTACATTGGTTTTCCGCGTCATGAACTTTATACTTTTTGGTTCTGACGACAATTTTGCCGTATTTAGGGTGAGGAGAACGGTTTTCAATCGCTACCACAATGGTTTTATCCATTTTGTCGCTGACTACGTCTCCGACTCTTTCTTTTACTGCCATAATCTATTCTCCTTTTGCAGCAGCGATTTCACGCTCGCGTTCTACGGTTAATAGTTGTGCCAAGCGATGCTTGGTGTGTTTAAATAGATGAGGTTTTTCTAGACGGCGAGTTGCTTGCTCTAGTCTTAACTGAAATAATTCTCGCTTAACCGCTAAAATTTCTTCCGCCAGTTCCTCTTCTCCAAGTTTTCTGGCATCTTCGATTTTTGGTAACGCCATAATTACTTATAATCCTCGTCACGGGTGATAAATTTAGTCTTAATTGGTAGCTTTTGGGCAGCTAGACGCATTGCCTCTTTCGCTATATCTTCGGGAACACCAGCCATTTCAAACATAATTCTACCTGGCTTGACCACTGCTACCCAAAATTCAGGGGAACCTTTACCAGAACCCATCCTCGTTTCCGCAGGACGCATGGTTACTGGTTTATCAGGAAAAACCCGAATCCAGATTTTTCCACCCCTTTTAACGTATCTAGTCATGGCTCGACGAGCAGCCTCAATCTGGCGCGCTGTGATCCACGAAGGTTCGATCGCTTGGAGAGCATAATCACCAAAGTTGAGAGTACTGCCACGATAAGCCATTCCTCTCATTCGACCGCGATGTTGCTTACGATATTTCGTTCTTCTGGGACTAAGCATAATAGTATTATTTTGCGTTTAGAAGTCTTGTTAATAATTACTCTGAGCGGTCATCAAATTTTTGACGACGACGCTGACGGCGAGGAGCTTGAGTAGGAGTGGGGGCATCTTCCTGTCCTGGAATTATTTCTCCTTTAAAGACCCAAACCTTAACTCCCAAAATTCCGTAGATAGTCAACGCGGTGCGATAAGAGTAATCAATGTCAGCTCTGAGGGTATGTAATGGGACTCGACCTTCCCTAATCCACTCTGTACGAGCAATTTCTGCTCCGTTTAAGCGACCACTAACTTGGATCTTGATGCCTAAAACTTCAGCTCTTTGCGCTCTTTGAATTGCCTGACGTACAACTCGACGAAAAGAAACTCTTCGCTCTAATTGTTGACAGATATATTCAGCAATCAAAGCGGCATCAGCATCAACACGAGCCACTTCGATCACATTAATCCGAATTTGGCGATTGTTTCCGACTTTAGACTGAAGTTCGGTCCGCAGTTTTTCAATTCCTGAACCACCTCGACCAACGACTACTCCAGGTCTGGCGGTATGAATTGCCAAGTCAATCTGATCTGCTTTACGTTCAATTTTGACTTGAGAAATGCCGGCATTACTCAGTTCTTTGTTGACGTATTCTCTGATTAGGCGGTCTTCCTGTAATAGCTCTGGATAGCGTTTTGTATCTGCATACCAGCAAGACTGGTGTTCTTTAGTAATTCCCAGACGAAAGCCCGTTGGGTGTATCTTCTGTCCCACAAATGTTTCCTCGTAATATTAATTAAATTCTGCAAATAAAGATTTTAATCGGTTACTTCTGGCGCGACAGCCACAGTAATATGACAGGTTGGCTTACGGATTTGATAAGCTCGACCTTGCGCTCTAGGACGATAACGTTTGAGAACAGGACCACCATCAGCAAAAGCTTTGCTGACGACTAAAGTTGCAGGATCTAAGCCATTGTTATGTTCGGCATTAGCTACTGCTGAACGCAACGCTTTGAGGATTGGATCACAGGCTTTATAGGGCATAAACTCCAGAACAATTAGAGCTTCCCGATATTGACGACCTCGAATTTGATCTAGTACCCGTCTGACCTTAAAAGGGGACATGCGGACGTATCTAGCGATCGCCTTTACTTCGTTACTTGTATCTATTGTCATAGTAGTATTTACGATCTAGCGTCTCCCTTTCTTGTCACTTTTAGCATGACCCCTAAAAGTACGGGTAGGAGCGAATTCTCCTAATTTATGCCCTACCATCTGATCGCTAATAAACACAGGAATGTGTTGGCGACCGTTATGTACGGCAATGGTGTGTCCCACCATCAATGGCAAAATAGTTGAGGCTCTAGACCAAGTTTTGATTACTTCTTTCTTGTTATTAGCATTCAACCTTTCAATTTTTTTGAGTAGGCTGTCGGCGATGAAGGGCCCTTTTTTTAAGGAACGACTCATATTTTTAAGATCAACTTTCTAAAATCAATAATGAATTAACGACGACGACGAACAATTAGCTTGTTGCTGGGTTTGTTCTTCTTACGAGTTTTCTTACCCAATGCTGGCTTACCCCAAGGCGAGACAGGACCACTTCTACCGATAGGAGCGCGTCCTTCCCCACCACCATGAGGGTGATCGCAAGGGTTCATCGCACTACCACGTACTTCTGGTCTTCTGCCTAAGTGGCGCATTCTGCCCGCTTTACCTAGTTTGAGGTTGCGAAACTCAACATTCCCCACCTGCCCAATAGTGGCGTAGCATTCTTTCCGCACCATTCTGACTTCTTTGGAAGGAAGACCAATGGTTACGTAGTCACCTTCTTTTGCCATGACCTTCGCCGCAGCACCCGCCGCACGAACTATCTGACCGCCTCTTCCTGCTACTAATTCAACATTGTGAACAGTCTCCCCTAAAGGCATTTTACTGAGAGGCAAAGCATTTCCTACCTCAATCGGGGCATCAGGACTAGCAATGATTGGCGTACCCACCTTCATGCCCACAGCAGCTAGGATATAGCGTTTTTCGCCATCTTCGTACTGAACTAGAGCAATTCGGGCATTACGGTTAGGATCGTATTCGATCGCAATTACCTCAGCCTGAATGTTACGCTTATCACGGCGAAAATCGATAATGCGGTAAAGTTTTTTATGTCCACCGCCACGACGACGACTAGTAATTACACCACGGTTATTACGACCCTTTTTGCGGTGCTTATATTTAGTTAAGGATTTTTCTGGTTTACTCTTGGTAATTTCCGAAAAATCGGGGACTACTGCTTGGCGTGTCCCTGGTGTATATGGTCTAAATGAACGGGTACCCATAATTTGCTTTTAAATAGCTTTTTCGAGTTCGAGTTTGTTATACGTCAGGGAATAAGGCGATTGTATCTCCTTCTTTTAAGGTGACAATCGCTCTTTTGTATTGAGCCTTGTAACCAACGAATCTCCCAACGCGACGTTTTTTGCGGGGTAGAGTTAGAGTGTTTACTTTGACCACGGTGACATCAAAGAGGCTTTCAATTGCTGCTCTGATATCGGGTTTAGTAGCTTTGGGCAATACATCAAAGACGTACTTACCAAGCTCCATTTGAATTGTGCCTTTTTCAGTAATGATCGGCTTAAGGATTAAGTCTGCTAAATCGCGCTCTTGGTATCTAGTCTTCACCATAAACCTCCTGAATCTGTGATAAAGCATCTTTGCTAACGACTATTTTGTTAGCGTGCAAGATATCAGCTACGTTAAGATTGGTCGCCTTAATCATTTTGACAAGAGCGATGTTGCGAGTTGATAGATTGACGTTGTCGGAAACTTCTTTAAGAATCAATAAAACTTTCTCATCTGCACCGACACCCCAACGTCCTAAGGCAGCTATTACTTCTTTGGTTTTGGGTCTTTCTAGTTCGGCACCGAAGTTCTCTACTACAATCATGTCTTCGACACGAGCAGAAAAGGCTGTTCTTAAGGCTAAACGTCTTTCCTTGCGATTCATTTTCGTGCTGTAGTCTCTAGGCTTAGGCCCAAAGATGACACCACCACCACGCCAGAGAGGAGAACGAATCGAACCCGCACGAGCACGTCCAGTTCCTTTTTGTCTCCAGGGTTTGCGTCCACCACCACGAACTTCAGAGCGGGTTTTGGTGGATGCTGTACCTTGGCGAGCGTTATTTAGTTGACGAACTAATGCTCGGTGAACAATATGTTCGGCATTTTCTGATTTGGCAACTTTTAGTTCTAGGGTTGCTTCTCCAGCATCTTCCCCCTGCCAATTTTTGACTACACAATTAACCATAGTTATTTGTTTGTTATCTATCTGTTTATCTTTAAATAACCAACAGGTTGGGATTACTGTCCAACAATATTGCTGGGAGAAATACTAAGCAGAGATCCAGGCTTACCTGGTACTGCACCTTTGATGAGTAACAAATTCTGTTCTGCATCAACTCTGACAACTTTTAGTTTGCGAGTAGTTACTTGCTTGCCACCGTAACGTCCCGCCATTTTCTTACCAGGATAAGTACGACCAGGAGTTGTACCAGCACCAGTAGAACCTGGGGCACGGTGACTCTTAGATCCGTGACTCATCAGACCACGGTGAAAGTTATGGCGCTTGTGATAACCAGCAAAACCACGACCCATGGTTTTACCACTAATATCCACCGTAGTGTCAGTATTGAAAATCTCAGATATGTCTAGGGCTTTTCCTAGTTCATAACTGGCGGTATCTTCAAGACGATACTCTTTAAGATGGCGCAAAGGACTAGCCCCTGCTTTACTTAGATGACCCAGCTCAGGCTTGGACAAAGCTTTTTCTTTAACTTCACCATAGCCAATTTGAACCGAACTATAGCCGTCTGTTTCTTTAGTTTTGATTTGAGTTACGACACAAGGCCCAGCTTGAACCACAGTTACAGGAATAGCATTTCCTGTTTCCTTGTCAAAAACTTGGGTCATGCCTAATTTAGTGCCAAGAATGCCAACAGACACGAGTTTTAGCTCCTTTACAATTGCAACACAATAAACTTAAGTCCTGTTTTTAGAGACTTTAGTTTGGGTTAGGCACCGCTGACCACTGCTAGTCAACAAACGGTGTAACTTTGCCTGACAAAAAATAACCATCTCACTCGGTATCTACCCGATTTGCGATCGCCCAATAATTGACGAACAAATCCTGGTAAAACCGCTTTTTAGCAAGATGCAAAGCAGCAAATATATAATTTTTTCTAAGATTTACGTCTAGATTCAGCTAACGGCCGTTTCTAAATTGAAGTTACCTTGACCCTCAAAGACTTAAAGGAATAAATCCTTTAGTTTCCTATAAGGAGGTAGCAAATCCTATAAATTTCTCACTTACCCCATAACAAGTTTGTTTTTAATTGAATTTCTGCAATAAAAACTCCCTTATTTAGTCTCTAGAATCCTGTCTATTAACTAAGGGGGATGATTTAGACTTTTATATCTATAAGGTGAGATTTGCCAGTTTTAACCACAATTATTAATGATACATGACTACCTGTGGTTCTGGCAAGGTTATTTTTATACTGTTTGGGAAATTGAAGGATTAGGGCGATCGCAAATTACAGGATTGCATTATTTATAGGATTTTATTCTAAAAAACAATAAAATTAAAATTAAAACGACCTGTATTGATTACATATACGTATTTAGTTACTTATTGTTTTTATGAATGAAAAAGAGCAACTTATCAAAGAAATAGAACAAGCTCCCGATCTTCTCGTTAAAGAGGTTTTAAATTTTTTACTTTTTACTAAAAATAGAGCAAGGAAAAACGAAACACCTAAAAATCTAGATTGGGAAATGCAGTTACAAGAAATGGCTCAAGATCGAGAAATTCAAGCAGAAATAAAAAACATCAAATAAGGGGGATGATTAGATAGATATATTTATAAAGGTGCGATCTGCCAGTTTAAACCACAATCACTAGTGATACATAACTACCTGTGATCCTGGCAAGGATATTTTTTTACAGTTTGGGAAATTAAAGGATAGGGCGATCGCTTTATTAAAACCAAACACCATAGTTTATCTTTTAGCTGATTTTACTGAAGTCTCCGTATAAGTTTCAAGACTAGGATTGTAGAGACACAATTTAACTATTTGTAATTCCTATAAAATCATGAATTATGAAATTATCCATAAACTTACGCCAGAACAAGAAGAACTGGAAAAAAAGAAAGCAGAATTAGCAGAACTTGAAACTGAATTAGCAGATAAAGAATTAAATCTGGCTACTTTTCAAGCAGAATTAAATGCTTTTGAAAAAGAATATATGCGAATCATTGGAGTTCGTTATACAGAACTAGATCGCATAGAAGCTCAAATCGAAGAATACATAGCACTTTTAGAATCTACTCAAGATTTTAAACCATCCCCAGAATTAAAGAGGCTGTACCGCGAAGTAGCTAAAAAAATCCATCCAGATTTAGCAACTGATGACGAATCTCGTCGACGCAGACAATGTTTAATGGCTGAAGCTAATATCGCCTATGAAAACGGCAATTTAGAAAAACTCAAATCTATTTTGCAAGATTGGAAAAATAGCCCTGAATCAATCAAAGGAGAAGGAATCAGCTTTGAGTTGATTCGCATCATTCGACAAATAGCCCAAAGTCGCGAACGATTAAAAGTCATTCAATTGGAAATTGCAGCATTGGAACAAACCGATCTTTTTCAGCTAAAAACTAAAGTTGTTGAATCTAAAAAAGTTGGACAAAATTTATTAACAGATATGGCTGATAAATTAGATAAAAAAATTCATAGTGCTATGAAAAAACTCGAAGAATTGAAAACAAAACTTGGCTAATAATCATGGAAGAAAATAAAAATATTATTTTATCTACAACTCCTAATATAGCTAGATATTCGTCAATTTTGATTAGAAGAGGATTGGCACTTGCTAACGATATCAATCAATATTCAACTTATTATTGTGAGCAGATAAATCAATTGCTAGAAGAAGCAAAATATTTATATGACTTGAAAGTATACTGCGGAGCTTTGACTTGTTCTGAAAAAATAATTAAAATCAATAAAAGCTGTGCTGAAGCTTGGTGGTATAAAGCTCGTTCTTTATGGAAAACAGGAGAATGGGAAGATGCTTTGATAGCCATAAATCAAGCTGTTTTATTAAAATGTAATTTTGCGGAGGCTTTACTAACTAAAAGTGCAATTTTGATAGATTTAGATGAGCATATCGAGGCAGTAAAAATAGCTAGAGAAATAATTAAAATAAAACCTAATGAATACAGAGCCTTGTACAATCAAGGGCTTACACTCAAGATTTTGAAAAAAACAAATGAAGCCGCTTTAGCTTTTAATAAAGCGATTAAAATAAAGTTTGATAGTTGCAATATTTTTCCGAAAATCAAAGATAAAATAGAAAGCCTGGAATTTAATACATTTAATACAGAGGAAATAACTAAAGTAATTGATACTGTTATAAAAGATTTGAATATCTTTTCATCTTCTATTGCAATCAATAGTAAAATGATAGCTTGCACTGGAAATTTATGTCCTGAAGACTTCTTTGAATGCGTCGATATGTTAACTGTCTTCAACTTTGATACTAATGAATTTCTTTATTTTCACTGCACACGTTATTCAGAACAGGTAGCATTTAGCCCTGATGAAAAGCTACTCGCTCAAGCTGTACAAGATGATCCTGTTCGTATTTACAATGCTCAAACAGGCAAACTAATTCGTACCCTCGATCATCATTTGTACTATCCCAAGATTGTTAGCAGCCAAAATGAGAAAGGTCTCGCTTTTAGTCATGATGGAATGATTTTAGCTACTAGCGATTATCAAGGTCGCATTTTTTTATGGAATCCGAAAACTGGCGAACTCTTACAAATTTTATCTACTTCCTCTAGCAAGGAATACAAAAAATATGATTCTGTATATTTCAGCCTAGACGATCAAACTTTAGTTGCTAGCGATAATTACGGACACATAGAGCAATGGCAACTGAGTAGCGAATTATTTAAATAACAAAAACATTTAAATTTTAACGTTGATGTACAATCAAATACTCTTCTGCTTTCAACTTAAGTTTGTCCCCTTCCAAAATCAATTGATCGATCTCCTCTTTCAATTCCATATATGGCTGACGGGCAGCTTTTTTCTCTCTTTCAATTGTTCGTCTAGTTTCTGCCCTTAATCTTCCAGCCCATTTATGTTTGCCAAAAACATCTAAACCTACAGATACAAGACTATCAGCACCAGATTGAGTTGCTTCCTGATTAATATTACGAATTACCGCATTAATTTCTTTTTTAATTCCTCTCAATTGCTTTTGGGCTAATGTAATTTGTTTGACTTGAAGTTTTACTGATTGAGGATTATCCAAAACTAATCTAATTTGAGAGGCAATTTGTTTGATTTCTTCTAGCTTATTCATTAACATTACAGAGATTTACTATAGAATAAATCCTGGCATAGCTGAATAAAATTACCAGTGCTATATATCACAATTTAAACAATATGAATACAGCAAAGTGATCTCACTCATTTATAAACTAACAACAATGTATTTTAACCTCGGAGAAATTTATAAAGTATGGTGATTGCTTTAATAATGTAAAGAATAAGAATGCGATCAAACTTAATAAACTGGCAAATATATTAGTTCAAAGTTTCGGAAATTGAAAGCAGATTGCGATCGCATTTACTCAATATCTTATTATTTAAGAAGTATCTAAATAGCTTGTGATATGAATACCTATACTCTTAATTTAAAACCTTTAGTTAATCTTATTACAGTCGAACATTTTGAACAGCTATGTCAGCTTAATCCTGATCTAAAACTAGAGACAAATCACCAAGGAGAATTAATTATTACGCCTCCTACTGGGTATGAAACAGGAAAAAATAATGCAGATCTGCTAATTCAATTTGGTATCTGGAATCGAAAATATAAACTAGGTGTGGTGTGTGATTCTTCTACAGGTTTTATTTTGGCTAATGGTGCAATTAAATCGCCTGACGTAAGCTGGATAGCAAAGGAAAGAGTAGATGGTTTCACGAAAGAAGAAAAAGCGAAGTTTTTGCCCCTCGCACCAGATTTTGTTTTAGAGTTAATGTCCCCAAGCGATACCCTGGAAACGACTCAGACTAAGATGAAAGAGTATCAAGAGAACGGTGTTAAATTAGGCTGGCTAATAAATCCTCAACAGCAACAAGTAGAAATATATC
>CALLPS010000126.1 GCA_938015355.1 uncultured Pleurocapsa sp. | reverse complement strand
TCGACCATTTCGGCTAAACGACTTAGTTTATGGGAACGGGTGGGTAAGAAATCGCTACCATCTTGGAGGAATTGAGCGGGATGGTTGCAAATTTGTTTGAGTTTCATCAGGGTTGAAAGAATTAACCCTTTGCGTTCGATTCCTTCGGTGTTTTGGATTTTATCATCGACATCTTTCACTACCGCTTCGTATAAGGAAGCTTGTTCTTTGGTGAGGTTGGTGTAGAGTTTGTCTTCTACTTTGTCGGGTAAGTCGCTGATGATTGATTTATCGGTTTTGACTCGTCGGAGGATTAAAGGTTCGACTAGTTTTTTTAGAGTTACA
The DNA here is from genome assembly GCA_938015355.1 of uncultured Pleurocapsa sp. Taxonomy (GTDB): domain Bacteria; phylum Cyanobacteriota; class Cyanobacteriia; order Cyanobacteriales; family Xenococcaceae; genus Waterburya. The sequence goes on along the minus strand of CALLPS010000126.1, from coordinate 7,419 downwards.
GATTGAACCCTGTTGTTGTCTTTTTGGATGGGAATCTCAAAGGATTTGCGGAATTGAGCTTGCTTGCCGAGATAACCAGGGTTGAGGAAATTGAAAATCGACCATAAATCTAACAAGCGGTTTTCTACAGGCGTACCTGTTAAAGCTAATCGATGTTTGCCAGAAAGTTTTAATATGGCTTTGGTTTGGGCTGCTTTGGGGTTTTTAATATTTTGTGCTTCATCTAAAACGATGCGTTGCCATTCTAATCCGCCTAAAAGCTTGGCATCTTTCCGCGCCAGAGTAAAAGAAGTAATTACTATATCCTGTTGTAGACATTCAATTTTAAATTGTTTTAGATCTTTAGTGCGATCGCTCCCATGGTGTATTCTAGCTTTAAGCTGGGGGGCGAATTTATCTATTTCTCTTAGCCAGTTACCGACAACGGAAGTCGGGGCAATTAACAGGGTAGGTAATACTTGCTGAGTGCCTTTCTTTTTTCCCTGATTAATAAATTCTCTTTCTTGTACCAGTCTGGCAATTACCTGAATCGACTTACCAAGTCCCATATCATCTGCTAAACAGCCATTTATACCCAATTGTTCTAAATAACTTAACCAAGATACCCCCCGCTTTTGATATTCCCGTAAAGTGCCGTTGAGTTGTTTTAAATCTGCCACAGGTTCAAACTGACTTTTATCCTGTAATTTCTCCATCATCTCGGCGAGAAATTGGTCATGCTCGACTTCCCAATCTTCCCCCGCTTCTGCACTGCGTTGCAGAAATTCCAACATGGTCATCTGGGGTTTTTCTTCTCCGTGGGCTTGCCAAAATTCCAGAAATTCCTGCATCTTATCGCGGTCTAATTCCATCCACTGTCCACGAAAATGGACTAAGGGAGTTTTGGCATTAACTAACTGCTGCCATTCTTTGGTCGTTACTGTTTCCTCCCCAATAGCTAGCTGATATTGATATTCCACTAAAGAATCAAGACTGAAATAGCCCTTAGTTTTATTTTTAGTTGCAGATTGACCACTACTGGATGCTTTAAGCTTAATTTTTGCCCGACGACGACCCGCAGGAGTATACCAAGCAGGTACAATAATTTTAAATCCTGCATCTTCTAATACCCAAGCATTCTCCTTGAGAAATTCAAAGGCTTCGGAGAGGGTTAATCTTAAACTATCGGGTTGGGCAGTTTCCATCCCCTGCCACAATTTAGGATACATCCTGGCTGCATAGCCTAAATTTAAGAGTAAATTGGTTTCAAAATCTTTGCCATATTGCTTTTTAACTCCTGTCTTCGCTTTGGTATTCATCCGCCAGTAATCAGCCAAAGCTAATTTTAAAGAAGGATCTTGCTTATCTGCCACTAAAAACTGCATTTGCCAATTGTCCACATTATCAGGATCAGCAGAATGCAACTGAAAGCAAAGACTAAAGTTAGTATTATTTTGTGTGCGAGAGATTTTTTGTTTCCAGGCTAACCACTGTTGATATTCCTCTAGATAGTGACTGCTAGTTAAAGGATTATGGCGATCGCCATAAAAGCAGTAATATAAGATAGAATTATCAATTTTTTTGTCAAATCCTGCGGTAGACGGGGTATGAGTAACAAGATCGTTAAGTAGATATTCGCTAAAGTGACGCAATAGGTTTTCAGGAGAGAAAAATTCAATGGCATCTTGGGGAGAATTTGCCCCTGCGGTACATATCGCGGGCATATATTCCCGATATTTGTCTATATTTGCCTCATATTGCTCGGAAACGAATGACCAAGTGCCGTAGATTTCAAATGAATTATTGTTTTTGGTTTTTTTCTTCGATTTAGCAGTTGTTTTCTGTAGCTGTCGATATTTTAAAGCGGGAATGTATTGATCTTTGAAAATTACTTGTTTCAAGCCTTGAGTATAGTGATACCAAAATAATAAATCCGAACCCAATTGCATGAATTCGGCATTGTATAAAGCTAAAAAGTGAATTTCTTGTAGCAGCTTAATAATATTTATGGCGGTGGCGCTGCCATAGGAACTAGTTTTAACAGTAGCCAGAGTTTTATAACAGTCGATTTGCCAATATTGGAAATCTTCGTATTCTTCCGCAACTTCTGTTTCTAAGTATCTGCTTAATTCTGGTGCAGGAAGTGGTCGATTATTAGCAGTGGGTAAGGCAAAGTATTGTGGAGAGATCTGCTGTTCAATTGTAGATACTGAATCCTTGATGCCTAATTCTTGACTTAGAAATGATTCTAATTCTTCCTTTGATAAATGGCCAGGATGAATAAGTTGTTTACTTTTATTATTTTGTTTTGCTGAGGATGAAGTTTCAACCCACAGATAAAATGACCCAGACTGAATGTAGTTAGATGACTTATCTGGTATCCAAGTACCGTGAACAACTTTCATGATCAACTCTAGTTCTGAAATTCGCTGTACTTAAATTTTATCTGTATTTGTCTAATGTAATTTAAACTGCTTGACAATAAAATATAAAGCAATTAACTTTAATTAAATTTTGATAACCAAGACATGTTAACGCTTTTCTATGGTGTGGACTAATCAACCAGGTCGACTACTTAATCGGGACGAATCTGCTAAATCTCTCGATGTCATAGAAGAATGTTTTGTTACGGGGACTGGAATCTTAACCGACAGAGGTTATATTCCCGTAGAAGAATTACATATTGGAGATCGCCTGAAAGTTGCAGATGGATCTCTTCAAGAGATTAAATGGCTAGGCTATCAAACCCGTCAACCCCATCAGATTGACAACCCGTTATTAGGTTATCCGATATTAATTAAAACAGGTGCATTGGGAGAAAATCTGCCTCAACAAGATCTATTGGTATCTCCTAATCATGGTTTGTTTGTGGATGGATTATTAATTGAAGCGGGGGCATTGGTAAATGAAACCTCAATTATTAAGACGACACCAAAAGAAACTTTTGTTTATTATCATGTTGAACTAGCTAATCACAATTTACTCATAGTTGAAGGAGTTTTAGCAGAAAGTTACTTACCTCAAAAAGCAGATCGTTTCTCTTATGATAATGGTACCGAATATGACCAATTATACCCCGATGGCAATAGTAATTTAATACTTTGGTCTTTGAATTATCCTCGTATAAAAAGCAAAGTAAAAGTCCCTTTTTGTGTCAAAGAAAAATTAAATCAGTTATCAAAAACTATTAATTAATAATTACTTTAGTTATGGTTAATTCAGTCGTTAAAACTGCACCAGAGCATTTAGCAGAAATCAAAAAGATAGATAATATAAATACTAAAATAAACCAAATAGAAGAACTCTTACGCAAATATCCCAGGTTTATATCGGCTTGGTTAGAATTAGGATTGCTCTACCGTCAACAGGGCGATCGCCCTTCAGCTCTGAAAAGATTTGAACAAGGTTTGAAAATTAATTCTAATCATCAAAAACTTAAACTGGAACTGTCAACGGAACAACTATATTTAGAGAGGTTAGATGATTGTCGTCAAAATTTAACAGAACTTTTACAATTAGCCCCTAAACATCGCCCAGGAATAATTAATTTAAGTAAGCTATATCAAAAGGAAAATAATTTAGAGGGAGCAGTAGAATTACTCCATACAGCTTTAAAACATTATCCTGATAACTTTAAAATTTTAATTCACACTGGCAATTTATATCGCAAACTGGGTCAGAGAGAACAAGCGTTATCTTGGTTTAATGCAGCACAAAAAAATGCACGAACATCAGCACAAAAAATAAAATCTTATACTTTAATTGTAAAAGAACTATTAGCTTTAAACAGGCTAGATTTAGCAATAGCTAAAATCGATTTTATTATTACAGAATTTCCGCACAATATTTCTTGCCAAAATATAAAAGCTAAAATATTAACTAAACAAACTAAGCTGATTGAAGCTGCAAATATCTATAAAAAAAATATTCAACTAGAACCTCAAAACTTAGAGTCTCGTCTCGAATTAGCTAAAATTTATAGTCAAGTCGGCAAAACGGAAGCCGCAATTAGCTTATTACAAGAAACCGAGCAACTATTCGGAAAAGATTTAAAAATATTGCTCCAATTTGGTAAATTATATCAAGATCGAGAAGAATATAATCAAGCGAGAAATTGGTATCAAAAAGCCTGTATAGAATATCCCCAAAAACCTCAAGGATATTATAATTTAGCTAATCTGATGGTTCTTGAAGGAAACATTTCTAGTGCAATTCAATTCTTACAACAAACTAAGCAGAAAGTTTCCCATAGTCCTCAAATTATTCTCAGATTAATTCAATTACAAATACAGTTAGGTAACTTCACTTCAAGTCAGCAAATATTAGCCCAAGAATTAACCATTTCTCCCCATAATTCCCAACTACTATGGCAACTGTGCCAGATACATATCAAACAAGGCAAATATAATCTAGCTTTAAAAGTGCTTGATCGCATTTCCACCGACGATCACGAATCCCTTAAACGCACCGAACAACTAAAAGCAATTATCTATTTATGGCAAGGTGATTTCCTCCAAGCAGAAACCTACTTAAACCAAGTAATTGCCAAATCTACTACTGCTTTATCCGATAGAGACAGATTAGCTATTGTGCTCGCACTAACAGGGAGAATAGCAGCAGCCCAACAACAATTAAACATTGCTACAGCAGAATTGCGCTTAAAACCCACTTCAGATACAGTTAATCTCCCCCATTGCAGTATTACAGGAATGATGATTAACGATCTACGGACTAATCCCCCGATGTTGGACAAACTGCGAGCAACCTTAGAAAAAACGGGACATTCCAAGATTTTAACCCTAGCCAATCTACTAACTCAAGAGCCGATGTATCTAGGCACAGCACTCTATTTAGCTAAAGAATTGAGAGCACAAGGCATATTTACTAAAATGCAACGAGCATTATCTCAATTACCCAGTAACACTCCTACTATTCCCCAGAGAATTATGCAATTTTGGGACGATCCTCAACCCCCTGAAGAAGTCCGAAAAATTTGTCAAAGTTGGCGCGAGCATAATCCTAATTATGAGTATAAACTATTTTCCTTAGATCAGGCGATCGCTTTTCTCCAAGACCATTACGATTCTAAAGTACTGCAAGCATTCAATAATTGTCACCATGCCGCCACCAAATCAGATTTCTTTCGTCTGGCATATCTCAACCAGATGGGGGGCTTTTATGCTGATGTCGATGATAAATGTCTCCAGCCCTTAGACTCTTTAGTTAACTCAAATCCAGAGTTATTAGTTGCTCAAGGATTACGCACTAATATCGAAAATGATTTCTTAGGTTGCATCCCAGGTCAATCGATGATTTCTACCGCCTTTAATCAAGCCGTTGACAGCTTAATCGACTATTGCAATGAATCTCCTTGGTTTAAAACTGGCCCTGGGTTGATTACGTCCGCAGTATGCGGTGGTCTCGTCCCTTATCTAACTGCCCCAGATTACCCAGACTTACCTCGATTATTAGTGCTTAATCAGACTGAATTAAGACAAACCGTACATCAACATCTACCTCTTAATTACAAAAAAACTAACAAAAGTTGGAATCATGATGCCAAAAGAAAAATAAAATTTGCCTTGAGCCATAAAATCTAAAGTAACTTAAAATATTCCTAAGAACTGAGAGTTTGGTGCTTTTTTTGGGCAACTTAATTGATATATAGATGAGTAATAGTCGTAGCCGATTAAATTCCCATGACAGCATTAGATACGGCATCCGCCACCAATTCACCCAGCAGAACGCAATTTATTGAAGAAATATCCCTCATTATTGCAGCTCAGGATTTAACTCCCACCATGATGAGTCAAGATTTTCTTAAATTTAGTGGAATTATCCCCAAGGAATGGGAACTATCGAAACAGCCTGTACTGAATCCTAATTTCGCTCAATTAAACTTTACTAATGGGGTGGGAGTAACTGCTCAACCTGGCAACATAACTCTCAGTGAATCTTTAAATAACAAAAATCCAGAAGATCTGGCAATTCCTCTTGTGGGAGGAAATTATATTGAAAAACTGCCCCATGCAGAATACATGGGTTTGAGCTTTAGCCCCAAAATCTTGCTGCCTTTTCCTGATAAACCTCAACTAGTGCGTCAATATATCACGGGTAACTTACTGGGATCTGGTTCCTGGAAGAGAATTGGCAAGGCTCCTGTACAGGCAGGTATCAATCTAATGTACTATCTAGAAAGATGTCAGCTAACCATTAGTATTTCAGAAGCAAAGCTGCAAAAGCCTCAAGAACAAGCGATTACGGCAATTCTTTTTTCTGGTAACTTTAATTACAACGTAAATCTAGGGCAGGATCAGCCCACAGACAGAACAACCCAGTTAAGAACCTTTTTAGACAACTGGAGAACAGATCTAGACGAGTTTAGAGAAATAGTTAACCAGAAGTTTCTCGACTCTGGAACTACCGATTCTAGTCCATCTATTGGTGAAACAAGTCTGTTTCCTGGTCAGACACTATAGCTTTTTTCTGTCAAACCATTACAATAGAAAGGTTGTCTTTTTAAATTAAATCATTATGGCAGTACCAAAGAAGAAAACTTCTAAATCAAAACGAGATAGTCGTAAAGCAGTATGGAAACGCAAAGCAGCGGTTGAAGCGGAAAAAGCTCTGTCCTTGGGTAAATCAGTGCTATCTGGACGCTCTAATAGTTTTGTCTATCCTCAGGGTGATGAAGAAGATAACGAAGAATAGATTTTGGATTTAGTTAAATCAGCAAAATGATGGTGTGTTTCCCTGAGGATATGCACCTTTGTTTTTTGTAGCTATTTGTTGTGTCTGTTTAAGTTATATCTATTTAAGTTATGCCACGAAAATTTTTTGAAAAACCGACTCCAGATCAAGGAGACCGCGTTCCTCCTGGTCAATATTTAGCCAAGGGTTTTCCTGTTCTTTCCTATGGCGAGACTCCGCAAATTAGCACTGATGAGTGGCTATTTAAAGTCTGGGGTTTAGTAGAGAGTAGATCTTTTGATTGGTCAGATTTTATGAATTTGCCCCAGCAAGACTTTACTGCCGATTTTCACTGTGTTACTCGGTGGTCAAAACTAGATGTGCAGTGGACGGGGGTAAAGGTTACTGATTTTTTAGATGCGATTAATCTTGATCCTCAAGCAACTCATATTTTGCAACATTGTTATGGAGGCTATACAACGAATCTATCTCTGGCAGACTTCGCTCGACCAGAAAACTTTTTCGCCCATACTCTTAACGGCGCACCCCTTCCCCCAGATCATGGTGGGCCTCTGCGGCTAGTAGTACCCCATCTATATGCTTGGAAAAGTGCTAAGTGGATCAAAGGTATTGAATTTCTCGACCATGATCAAGAGGGTTTTTGGGAACGTAATGGTTATCATATGCGGGGCGAACCCTGGGCAGAAGAACGGTATGGGGGCAGAAAGTAGCAAGTAGGTGGGTTAAATT
>CALLPS010000125.1 GCA_938015355.1 uncultured Pleurocapsa sp. | reverse complement strand
GCCCTCGATCCAGGCGCTCGAACGCAGGCAGGGTTACCTGAAACTGCCTGTGCCCATTATTTTAGATGCCAAACATAGCGATCTCAATACAAGTACTGTTTTCGCCAAAACTATCTTTGCCCAGTGGCAGGTAGACGCGGTAACTCTTACTCCCTATGCAGGACAAGATCATGCTGCCCCCTTTTTGGTTTATACTGATCAGGCGGTTTTTATTCTCGCCCATACTTCTAATCCCAAAGCAGAAACTCTGCAACGGTATCCTAATTTAGAACAGCCATTTTACTTACAGGTAGTCAAAGAAGCTCAGTCTTGGGCAACTCCCCAGCAACTATATCTAGAGGTGGGGACGACTAATGTAGAAGTGTTACAAAAGATTAGAGCGATCGCACCTGAAAGAACAATTTTACTACGCAGTCTGTGGAGTAAAAAGAATAATCTCCAATCTTTAATTAATACAGGATTAAACAGCATTGGAGAAGGTTTATTAATTCCGATCCCCCAGGACTTTCTCGCCCAGGAAGATCTGACGCAACGAGTAGCAACTCTCAATCAAAATATCAATACCTATCGTGAAGCTAAAACTAATCAGGCTGCAAGCTGCGAAATTTGGACACCTGATGTTTGTTTATTAACTCAACATCCCTATCAAGCTCTAATTCTCGAACTGTTTGATATTGGCTGCTTGTTATTTGGGGAATATGTCCAAGCGTCGGGAGCAACTTTTTCTTACTACATTGATCTGCGAAAAATTATTTCCAATCCGCATCTTTTCAATCAAGTTCTTGATGCCTATGGTGATATAGTACAACAGTTAGAATTTGATCGCATTGCAGGCATTCCCTATGGAGCATTACCCACAGCAACAGGGCTAGCCTTAAATCTGCAACGTCCCATGATTTTTCCCCGCAAGGAAGTTAAAGCCCACGGCACTCGTCGTCTGATTGAAGGTAACTTTAACCCAGGAGAAAAGGTGGTAGTGATTGATGATATTTTGATTAGTGGTAAGAGTGTGATGGAAGGGGCAGATAAGTTAAAGTCTGCTGGTTTGATGATTGAAGATATAGTTGTGTTTATTGACCATGAAGGTGGGGTGAAAGATAGACTAGCCGACAATGGTTATAATGCTTATTCGGTATTAGGCATTTCAGAAATTACTGATACTCTTTACGAAGCAGGACGAATTAATCAAGAGCAATACAACTCTTTTAAAGCAAATCATTGGTAAGTCCGATCAAAAAATTAAACGAAAAAATAGTGTTTTTAAAGATATTAGAACATAAGGGGTTGAGTTCCCATCCGAACTCAGGTTATGTTAGCCAAAACGATAACCAAAACCTCTTACCGTAATTAGATACTCAGGCTGACTGGGTTCTTCTTCTAATTTTTCTCGTAACCAACGGATATGAACATCTACGGTTTTAGTGTCTCCTAAAAAGTCAGCACCCCATACCTGCTCAATTAACTGCTCCCGTGACCATACCCGACGGGGATAGCTCATAAATAATTCTAGTAGACGAAATTCTTTGGGAGACAAATTGACTTCAAGACCCCGCACAGTGACTCGACATTCCTCAGGAAACAGATTAATATCACGATATTTCTGTACTGAACTGGGAGATGAGCTACTATATCTTTGACGACGCAACAAAGCACGACAGCGAGCAATTAACTCGCGCATGCTGAATGGTTTAGTTAAGTAATCGTCTGCTCCAACTTCAAGACCTAATACACGGTCAGTCTCACTACTTTTGGCACTAACTACTAAAATAGGCGTAATATCTCCTTGATACCGCAATAAGCGACAGATATCTAAGCCATTTACCTCGGGTAACATTAAGTCCATGATAATCAAATCTGGAGTTAGTTTATCTCGGCTAAAATCAGAGCTTTGCAGCATATTCAAGGCAGATCTACCATTATTAGCAGTATCAACCTCATAACCTTCTTCCTCTAAAGCGACCACAATCATATCCCTAATTAAGTCTTCGTCCTCAATTAGTAAAACACGATTTGTCTGGGATAGTTTCGATTTATCAGAAGCCTGGGGGTTTTGTAAGGAAAGCATAAGGAGATACTTTATATTGTCCGCATTACTACATATACACTAAAAATTACCAACAATAAACTATATAGTTGGACTAATTTTATAATTATGACTCAAAATTACCATTTTATGACAGTTAACCTATTCTTAACTAATTCATACGTGTTAGAGAAAATTTGAATATTGAATCTGAAAATGCAAAATCTTGATTAATAATATAAGATGTGTTTTCTAATTTAACTGAATTTAACACAGCTATATCTCTTCTAGTTTTGTTCTATATTGTCTTGATTAATAGCTAAAAACCTTAGAGTTTTCTAGCTAAAATTAATATCGATTCTATTTGATAATAATTAATAGAAATAGTCTGTTAAAAATAACACCCTCGCCAGGGACGCTGTGTTGCGATCGCATCAGAGTTAAGTTCTGTTGTGGACAGTAGATATAAAGACCTTTTTACAAAGACCTTTTTACAAAGATGTTGATCGCGCGGAGTAACTTCTATACTAGATTGTAGATAATCATCGATACTAGCTAGATATTTTTGATTAGGACGTAGAGCGGATCAAGATAACATTGAAATAGTGTCAGAACAAACAAACTTTTTTGTAGTCGGTATTGGGGCATCTGCTGGGGGATTACGCGCCTTAGAAGAATTTTTTGAGCATTTGCCCAATAATAGCGGTGCTGCTTTTGTCGTCATTCAGCATCTCTCCCCAGATTTCAAAAGTCTGATGAAGGAATTGCTAGAAAGATGTACTCACATGGCAATTTATCGGGTGGTTGAAGCTATGGAATTACAGCCTAACTCGATTTATTTGATTCC
>CALLPS010000124.1 GCA_938015355.1 uncultured Pleurocapsa sp. | reverse complement strand
GGTGGCTCAATCTTTAGATAGCATGAGCATTTATAATGTTTCGATTCCCATTGCCATCTGTCTATTTTTCATGATGTATCCCATCATGGTTAAGATTGATTTTTTTCAAGCAAAAAAGGCTGCGCGATCGCCTAAACCAGTATTATTGACTTTGGTAATTAACTGGCTGATTAAACCCTTTACTATGGTGGTATTTGCCCAGTTTTTCTTAGGGGGATTGTTCCAGTCGTGGCTATCCTCAACTGAGCTAATTAGGGGGGTTGAAGTTACGTTAGCTAATTCCTATATTGCGGGGGCGATTTTACTGGGAATTGCTCCCTGTACTGCCATGGTATTGATGTGGGGCTACTTATCTTATAGTAATCAAGGGCATACTCTGGTGATGGTAGCAGTTAATTCCCTCGCAATGCTGTTTCTCTATGCACCTTTGGGAAAATGGTTGCTCTCTGCCAATAATCTCACTGTACCTTGGGAGACTATCGTATTTTCGGTCTTGATTTATGTCGGATTACCCCTCTTGGCTGGGGTTCTAAGTCGTTACTGGATTTTACACAATAAAGGTAGAAAGTGGTTTGAAGAGAGGTTTTTGCAATATCTTTCCCCTATAGCGATCGCTGCCTTGTTATTAACTTTAGTTCTTTTGTTCGCCTTTAAAGGAGAATTGATCGTTAATAATCCCTTACACATTCTCTTGATTGCTGTTCCTTTATTTTTACAGACTAATTTTATTTTCTTTATTACCTATGTTGCCGCTTTAAAATTGGGCTTGGATTACGAAGATGCCGCCCCTGCTGCCTTGATTGGTGCTAGTAATCATTTTGAAGTTGCGATCGCCACTGCGGTAATTTTATTTGGTCTAAATTCTGGTGCAGCTTTAGCCACCGTAGTCGGAGTATTGATTGAAGTCCCCGTAATGTTAATGTTGGTGGAATTTTGCAAGTCTACTGCTCATTGGTTTCCTCGACATCCTGAAAAAGCAACTTTACTCGATCCCCGTTGTGCAAGTCCTTATCGATAATGTGAAATATCTTAATTTCTGCTCCGAAAAAATCTTCCCTCTCGGATAGTTGCGATCGCATTTCCCGAAATCTGACTATAAACCTATAAACGATCCCATGATATAATAATTTACATAGCACAAGACAAATAGCTACAACTCTTGTCTTGCAAGCAACATAGCATTAAATTTTAAAAAATAATCTCAAAAAAAAACTTTATTTTCTTGACATAAGTTCCCGTTTTCTGATTAAATCAAAAAATACTCTTCATAATGGGAATTTTAGCTTTTATCAATAAGCACAACCACTCCCATTATAAAAATAATTTTACCAAAAGGGCGATTGTTAGGTCAAGACCCCATAATAATTTTTTTGTCAGTACGCATGTACTATTATTGTTAACCAGATGATAAGTGCGATCGCCGCAATTTTCCTAAAAAAATCATTGAAGCTATAACTGTTTCCCTTGAATTGAATAATCTAATAACTCAATGGGATGTAATAACTTAACTTCTGAACCTTCCAAATCCAGATGCTTCTGAATTTGCATTGAACAACCAGGATTAGGAGATGCAATGACACTTGCTCCCGTGTTAATTAAATTATTCGCTTTTTGTCTACCTAGTTCATCAGCAGTTTCTGGCTGCAACATATTATAAATACCTGCACTACCACAGCATAATGCCGCATCCATTGGCTCTCGTAGTTGGACTCCAGGGATTTTTCTGAGTAATCCACGGGGTTGTATACTAATTTTTTGTCCATGCAGGAGGTGACAAGCATCTTGATAAACCAAGTTTAATGTTCCTGACGTTATGGGCTGTAATTTCGCAGTAAAATCAATTTCTGCCAGAAACTCTTGAACATCCTTTACTTTGCTGACAAATTGGTCAGCTTTGACTTTATATTCAGGATCGTCAGCTAAGATATGACCATACTCTTTGAGGGTATGTCCACAACCCGCAGCATTGATAATAATTGCGTCCAAATCCTCGTCAATAAAGCTATCAATCATCTGTTTAGCTAAAGCCTGTGCTTGGGCTTCTTGTCCTTGGTGGGCAGGTAAGGCAGCACAACAGCCCTGACTAGCAGGAATTATTACTTCGCACCCATTGGCAGTTAAAACCCTGGCAGTAGCCTCGTTAACAGGAGAAAAGAATAATCGCTGTACACAACCCAACACCATACCCACCCGATAGTGTTGTTCTCCTTGTGCAGGGATGACATCAGGTAAATCATTACTCCAGGTACTTTTCGTTATTTTTGGTAAGATTGCCTCCATTGCTGCTAGACGAGGAGTCAGCTTTTGCAACATTCCTGTGCTTCTAACCAGCTTTTGCCAGCCTGATTTTTGGTATAGCCAAAGAAGAGGTAACAAAATACGTAACCGATTGGGATAGGGAAATAAATTAAAGATTAAAGCTCTAATTAATTTATCGGGTAAACTACGGGTTTGATTTCGCTCAATTTGAGGACGAGTGGCAGCAATTAATTGATCGTACTGTACTCCTGAAGGGCAGGTAGTTACGCAAGCTAGACAACCCAGACAAGAATCAAAATGCTGGGAAGTTGTGTGATCGATCGCCGCTTCTCCTTTATTGATCGCATCCATTAAATAGATCCTGCCCCTGGGAGAATCCATTTCTTTGCCAATGATACGATAGCTGGGGCAAGTGGCAAGGCAAAAGCCACAGTGGACACAGGAATCTATGAGGGCAGGTTGAGGCGGATTTTTGGCATCAAAGTTGGTCATTGAGATCGTTGTTATTGGGAAATTTTAAATTGATGATTATACTATTCGTAGCTATCAGCTATTAGCTATTAGCTTTTATGTATCAAACTATAAAGCGATCGCAATTAAGGATATTCTGTGGATCAAACTGGTTTTTGATGGCTTCCATAGTTTTAAGAGCGTTACCTGAATAGCCCCAGATATCTATCTGTTGCTTAAGGGTTTTTGGTGCATCGAGAATAGTTAAGAAGCCGTGGTTGTGTTGGCAGTGCGATCGCATTTTTTGAATAATGTTTTCATCGGCATGAGCTAAATGTAGTTGTCCAATACCACTACTAGCATGAATCCTAACTAAGATATTCTGATTAATTACCTCTTTTAATTGTAGAAAATTTACCGTAGCCGTAGGTGCAATTCCTATCTTACAGATCACGGATGTGTCTGAATCGGGAAGATTAGTTAGGTTAGCGCAGTTTTGCCATAAGTCTATTTCTGCCTGATCTTGATAATTACTGGTAGTTAATTTTAGCTCAGTTGCGATCGCTTGTACCTGGGTTATTTGTTGGGTAATGCTTTCGGGAATGGTTTGCCAACGGATGATTAAGCCTATTTCTGCATCTAGATTGAGTCGATTTATTACCGCAGTTGATAATAAATCCATCGCCACAGGGGTTAACCCAGAATTACGGATGGCTTGAGTCGCTTGGGCAATTTGCTCTCCTTTCCCTGTTACTAGTAGCGTCTGGGAAGTGGAAATAAGAGGGTAAGTTCTAAAGGTAAGTTGAGTTATGATACCAAGGCTGCCATAGGAGCCTGTGAACAATTTCATTAAGTCGTAACCTGCCACGTTTTTGACTACTCTGCCTCCTGCTTTGGCAATTTCTCCATCGGCACGGACAAAGGATATTCCTAATAGTAAATCCCTAACTCCCCCATATCGTTGTCGCCAACTTCCTGTATCGGCAGTGGCAACAATCCCCCCTAAAGTGGCATCGGCATCACGAGGATCTAAGGGTAAAAATTGATTGTGCGATCGCAATTTTGCTTGTAAATCAACTAACTTCATTCCTGCTTCTACAGTTACCGTCAAGTCTCCCACCGCATGTTCAATCAGGCGATCGCATTTTTGTAGACTGATTACTAACTGTATATCTTTAGTGATCTTGCCCCAATTTATTTTACTGCCATGACCACAAATTAGTATCCGCCATTGCTGTTGTGCTGCTTGTTTAACGATCTCTACCAGAGCATCTGTCGTCTGGGGAAATAGTAGATAAATAGGATTATTCGTTTCTAC